>JBBQBG010000140.1:0-10039 GCA_038317285.1 Burkholderiales bacterium
CAAGGCGGCTGGGGCAGTTCCCGATTCCATGGCAGCGTTCGATGCGGGTACCCTGCGAGTGGGCATGGTGCGTGGGTTTAAACACGAACCGGCCTATGACAACTGGCTGGGCCGTTTGGCAGCGCAGGACCGGGTTACTGAGGTGGCGGACGTAGCCGAGCTGTTCAAATACCTGGAGCGTGGCATGGTGGATGCCGTCGTGAGTCAGCCCATTGTGTTTCGCGAATACCTGGACGCCGAGCGAATGCGCCGTGAACTGGTCCAGCGCGACTGGGCGCCGCCGGAGCAGTTTTCAGTCGGCAGTCTGGCTTTTTCCCGCAAGTCGTTCACGCCCGAGCAGGCGGCGCGCTGGGATGCACTGGTGGCGGGCATCTTGAAAGACCAGACCATGCTGAAAATCATGCGGGAATTTATGCCCCCAGAGCAGGCGCGCGGCATTGTCTACCGCGGCCCCCGCATGCTGGATTGACGCCTTAACGCCCTAAACCAGACTTACTTCTTTGCCGCTGAGCCGCTTGGCCAGCCCCTGGGCCAGCCGATTGATATTGCCGTAGATGGATAACTGCGGGTTTGCGCCAATGCTGGTGGGGAAGATGGAACCGTCGTGGATCGACAAATTCTCCAACTGCCAGTGCACGCCGTCAGGGCGGGTCACGCCGCGCTTGGCGTCCGCTGCCAGGCCGCAGCCACCCATGACGTGGGCGCTGCCAATTTTGGTCAGCAGCGGCTTCATGGGCAGGGCGTTGATGGCGGCTTTGGTGTCCGCCCAATTGGTCGTCCCCACGCCCATTTCGTGGCCGGGGTAGACCGTCTTGGCGCCCGCTTCAAACTGGATTTCGGCCATGGCCAGCATGCCGCGGCGCGCGCCCTCCAGCACAAAGTCGGTCAGCGGGTAGTCCAGCAGCGGCGAGCCGTTTCCGCGTAGCTCGACCTTGCCACCGACGGCCTGCTCGTGGAAGCCGTCGCGCATCAAGGCCAGCATGACGTTGGCGTTGGGGTACTGGCGGAACAGGTCGGCCTGCTTCTCGCCAAAGCCGGGCAGGTTGGCGCCAAAGAAAACCGGGTGCAGTGGCGCCACCTCCAACTTGAAGCCCATGGGTCCGTCTATGGGCTGTGTGTTGAGGTAATGGTCGGAGTAGATGGACTGCGGCGCGCCGTCCCATCCCGATACGGTGTTGGCCATGATGGCGGTGGTGATGGCCACCGGGTGCAAGAAGGTGCGTGTGCCCAGCAGCTTGTGTGGGTCTGGTGCCTTGGAGCGCAGCAGCAAGGCAGGTGAGTTGATGGAGCCACCGGCCAACACAAAATGCTTTGCTACGATTGTTGTAGCTGGTGACGCAGTGTTGACGGGGGCTGCATTGGGTTTTACCGCAATGCATTGGACGCTGTTGATGCGCCCATTGACAATATCGAAGCGTTCGGCCCGCGTCTCCACCAGCAGCGTGGCGCCAGCATCCAGCGCGAACGGTATGGTGGTCACCAACATGGACTGCTTGGCATTGGTGGGGCAGCCCATGCCGCAAGAGCCCAAGTTGTAGCAACCTTTGACGTTGCGCGGAATCACCTGGGCCTTGATACCCAGCTTAGCGGCGCCCCGGCGCAGCAGCTCGTTGTTCTCATTCGGCGCGGTTTCCCACGGCGCGATGTTCAGGCGTTGCTCGGCCTGTTGGAAGTAGGGTGCCAGCGCCTCGGGGTTGAAGTCGGTCAGGCCGAATTTCTCTTGCCAGTATTTGAGCGTGCTCGGTGGTGTGCGGAACGAACTGGTCCAGTTGACGGTGGTGGTGCCACCCACGCTGCGTCCTTGCAAGATGGTGATGCCTTTGTCTTTGGTCTGGCGACCCGCGGCCTCTTGGTAGAGCGAGGCATAGGCTACGGGCTCGCGCTGTTTAAAGTCGGTGCTGCTTTTGAGCTGACCTTCTTCAACGATGACGACCTTGAGGCCAGCCTTGGTTAGCAGTTCGGCGGTGATGCCGGCGCCTGCCCCCGAGCCGATGATGGCCACGTCGCAGGTGATGCTGGGGGGCAGGGCGCCGTGCGCGCCGCCCAATACTTTCCAACCACGGGCAAGGCCTTCTTTGATGGGGTCCGCTAAGCTCATATGTTCTTTTTCCGTTCCGAAATGCGTGGGTCCAATGGATCGAATGGGGCTAGTGGCTCAAACGGGTCTGGGGCCAGGGTAACCCAGCACAGCCCAGGATTCCTGGCCGGAAAAATACGAAGCGCTGACGATGTCGTGCAGCGCCTGGTAGACCTGCACGCGCAACGACAGGCTGGAGACGCGCATGGCCTGGAAAGCAGATGCGATCTCGGGCACGGTAGCGTCATGCCAGCTTGGCGACAGCCCGATCACACCGCGCCGCCCGGCCGCTGTGCTGAGTAGACCCAGCAGTTGTGACAGCTCGGCTTGCACATGCTCGGGCGTGCCCGCGATGAAGGCGTCGACACGGTCCAGCAGCGCGTTGATGGCGATCTGGTTGGGGCCTGCGTACACCGGTAGCGTACCCGCCAGGATGGTCTGGCCCGCGCGTGAAAAGATCAGGCGTGCGTCTTCGGTCAGTTTGCCGTTTTGCAGGCCGGGCTGCATCAGCGCGACGGCGCCACCAGCCACGGCCAGCACCACGGCGGAGGCGATGCCGAGTTTGAGTAAGGTTCTTCGTTGTAAGTGGGGAGGTCCGTAGTTGCTCATGTGATGTCCCTGTTTTCTAGTCAGTTGTGGACAGAGCTGAAGGTCTGTCCCGCAAGTTTTCTAATCAGTTGAGGACAGAGCTGAAGATCTATCCCGCAAGGTTTCTAATCAGTTGGGGACAGAGCTAAAGATCTGTCCCCAAGGCTATTTCTTTGTCAAAAAGTCAAGGTACTTGGTGGCGAACTTCCCGTAGGGGGGCCACAGGAATTTGATGGCGCTGAATGGTGCCTGGTAGAACACCGGGCGCATCTTGGAAAAGGTCACAAACCCTTCATAGCCGTGGTAATGGCCCATGCCGCTGTCGCCCACGCCGCCAAAGGGCATGTCGTGCTGTGCGGTGTGCAAGATGCCGTCGTTCACCGTGACCCCGCCCGACATGATGTGGGTGATGAGGTGCTGGATCTTTTTCTTCTTGTTGCTGAACGGGTAGAGCGCCAGTGGCCGCGGGCCGCTGTTGATGGCGGTGATGGTCTCTTCGATGTCGTTGTAGCCAATGACGGGTAGCACCGGGCCAAAGATTTCGCGTGTGCGCAGCTCGCAATCGGCGGGCGCGTTCAGCACCACGTGGGGTGCAATCTTGCGGGTCTTTTTGTCCCAGGCCTTGCCGGGAATCAATTGCACCAGCGTGGCGCCACGGTCCTTGGCGTCTTGCAGGGCGCCGATGATGCGATTGAAGGCGCGGTCGTCAATGATGGACGTGTAGTCGGGCGTGTCTAGCGTGGGGTAGCGCCCGCTGATGATGGTTTTGGCCATGTCGACAAAGGCGGTTACCTTGCCCTCAGGCACATACAAATGGTCAACCGTGGTGCAGACCTGGCCGGCGTTGAAACACTTGCCAAACAACAGGCGCTCGGCGGCGGTACGCAACGGGAAATCGTCGAGCAAGATGCCGGGCGATTTACCACCCAGCTCCAGCGTGACCGGGCACAGATTGGCGGCGGCGGCGGCCATCACCGAGCGGCCGGTTTGGCCGGAGCCGGTGAAGATCAGGTGGTCGAACTTGAGCTTGGAAAACTCCACGCCCACGCCGCCGGTCTCGTCAAAAAAGGCCAGCTTGTCGCGTGGGAAGTAGGCCGGTATTTTCTCGATCAACAATGCCGTAATGTGGCGTGAGTTCTCTGACATCTTGACCATCGAACGGTTGCCCGCAGCGAAGGTGCAGATCAGTCCGTTGAAGCTGGTCCAGATCGGAAAGTTCCACGGGATGATGGCGCCCACCACGCCCAGCGGCTGGGGGATGACGCGGTTGGAGGCGCCCAGAAAATTCTTGATGTCGATGTGGCGGCTCTGCGGTTTCATCCACTCTTTGAGGTGTTTGAGCGTGTGGCCCACACCGTCGATGATGCTGAAGATTTCGGCAAACAAAGACTCATGGCGCGAGCGGTTGCCGTAGTCTTTGCTGATGGCGTCCAAGATGGCGTCGCGGTTGTCGATGACAAAGGCCTTGAGCTTGAGGAGGTCGGCCTTGCGCTCAGCAAAGCTGGGGTCTGGGTGGGCCAAATAGGCGGCGCGTTGCAGCTTGAGCGTGTCTTCAAGTTCGATACGCACCGCATCGATCGGTGTGGCAGCGTGTAGGGTTTGTGCGGGCATGGGCTTACCTTTGGTAATGCGGGTGAATCAGTGTGTTGAGGGCGGCAAGCGGAGTGGCCGCACAGTTTGTGTTTAGGTCTTGTAGCTGGGGTCCAGGCGGTCGGCCTTGCGGATCAGCGCAGGCCAGGCGAATGCGCCACCGAGTCCGCCAGTCTGTACACGCATGGCCTCGGCCACGCCCTTGACGATCAACGGGTTCACGTCAGTGAGATCGCCACCGGCCTGGGCGCTGATCTGGATCTGGCAGGTGGACTCAAACGTGTACATGGCCAAGAAGGCATCGGCAATGGTCTTGCCAACGGTCAACAGTCCGTGGTTGCGCAGCATCAAGAAGTTGGCGTTGCCCAGGTCGGCCTGCAGACGCGGCTTTTCTTCGTCGCGGAAGGCCACGCCTTCGTACGCATGGTAGGCGAGCGAACCCAACACAAAGGTCGATTGCTGGCTGATGGGCAGCACGCCGCCCTTTTGCGCGCTGACGGCCACGCCGGCGCGGGTGTGGGTGTGGATGACGCAGCCCGCGTCTTCACGTACCTCGTGCACGGCGCTGTGGATCACAAAGCCTGCCGGGTTGACGGGGAAGGGCGAGTCGATCAGCTTGTTGCACTGCTGGTCCACCTTGACCAGGCTGCTGGCGGTGATCTCGTCAAACATCAGGCCGTAGGGGTTGATCAAGAAATGGTGTTCAGGGCCAGGGATGCGGGCGCTGATGTGGGTGAACACCAGGTCGCTCCAGCCATAGGCGGCAACCAGGCGGTAACAAGCCGCCAGATCGACGCGCAGTTGCCATTCTTCGGGGCTGACCTGGTTTTGGAGCGAGGGAATGTTCATGGGCGTGGTCCTTGGGTGATGTTCTGTCACATTAACCGCCAGCAGGTTGTAAGACTGTTAAAAATATTACAATTTAGGGTAATCACCGGGAAGAAATGGATGGCCGACTCAAAAGACGATTTGCTGGGAACTTTGTCCATGAACCCGTGGTTTGGCGCGCTGCCGTTGGCCGAGCGCAAGGCTATGCTGGCGGCGGCCGACGTGGTGCAACTGCGCGCGGGTGAGATGCTGTACCGCAAAGGCGACGCCACGGGCGGTTTCTATGCCGTGGTGCAGGGCGCCTTCAAGGTCTCGACCCTGGGTGAAGATGGGCGCGAGGGCATTTTGTCGGTGGTAGAGGCAGGCAACTGGTTTGGCGAGGCCTCGCTGATAGACGGCCTGCCGCGGCCACACGACGCAACCGCCGTGCAAGCTAGTCAGGTGCTGCTGATCAAGCCCACCGCGTTTGCCCGGCTGATGCAGCGCAGCGCCTTCGCCCGCGCCATTGCAGTGCTGCTGTGTGGCCGGGTCCGGGTGCTTTATGGCATGGTCGAAGACGCTATGTTGCGCTCCACCCGCACCCGCATCGCGCGACGCCTGCTAACCCTGGCGCGCGGCGATGCGACGATGGCCAGCGATGCGCGTGCCAGCGTGGCGGTCTCGCAAGAGGCGCTGGCGATGATGCTGGGCATCACACGCCAGACCCTGTCCAAGGAGTTGAAACTACTGGCGCGGGACGGGGTGCTGAGCCTGGGCTATGGGCGGATTGAGATTGTGTCTATGGCGGAGCTGGAGGTGCGGGGGGCGTTGGCGTGAGGGTTGGCCAGCGCGCAGCATGCAACTGATCGCTCACCCGTCTACACCCATTCGGTCGGATGCAATGGTTCAGGCCTCATTTCCACTTGAGGTTCAGTTTACGGTTGGAGGCAGCGCAATCCCGGAGATACAGGTTGATCAGGCTTTGTTAGGGAATGCCTACGTCTTCTGAAATGGACTTGAAGTAGCTGATGCTTTCTTCATCCAGACGTATCGTGATTTGCTTTTTGAGCTGTGCAGCGTATGGGTTCTTGACTGCTTTGGAAAAATCGTATTCGGCGCGCATGGCGTTCACCTTTCGTAAATTTTGGTTTCAGTGCGGGTTGCCTTTCGCGCAGAGATGAGGCGGATGGTGCGCCCCTCAGAACGGTAGCAATGGCAGACCACAAGTAACCGCAAGCTGGAGCTATATCCCAACAAAACGAAGCGCTCTTCTTCGATGGAGTGGTCCGGGTCAGGAATCAACTTGGCGTGGTCATCCAGAAAAACGGGTTTCGCTTCTTAAAAGCTCAGGCCGTGTTTCTTGGTGTTGGCCTGCGCTTTAGTGTCATCCCATTCAAAGTGAAGAGTGCCCATGGGCAGAATATAACTACAGTGTAGTTACGGGTCAAGGCGGGTTTGTGGGACACGTGGCCGTGCCGCAGGAGGCGCTGGCTTGAGGGCTTTTGTACCTGACTTTGCGTCTGGTCCCATGAACAGATGGTTCTCATAGCGCCCCGCTCCCAGCACAAAATAGGTAGTGCCGACCTTGGCGTAGTCCATACGTTGGTAGAACGCTATAGCCCTGGCGTTCTGGGCATTCACCGACAGCCAAAGCGCCGCGTCCGAATGTTCGCGTGCCCAGATTTCGGCTGCGTTCAGCAGAGACTTTCCAATACCACCGCAGAGAAAGTGCGCTTGCACGTAGAGCATTTGGAGTTCTACGGCAGATTCTGCGCCGCATGTGCATGGGCATGGACAACCAGACTTGACGACTGCAATACCTATGAGATTGTTGCCGTTTTCAGCCACAAAGAGGTGGCTTGCAGTGTCATTGAGTATCTCTTCATACTTCCGCGGGGTGAGCTCAGCGATAACGTACTCGGCAATGTCAGGCGTGATGCCGGTTGTTGCGTACGTGTGCAGCCAGACCTGGGTTGCCAGTACGGCAATAACGTTGGTATCGCTTAACTGCCCGGGCCGAATGTGAATATCAGGGTTCATGCCCTTGTCAGGTGGTTTAAACGAGCCGCTCAGCCGCCCACAACACCTGCTTCACCACCGCAAGCACATGCTCGCGCTGCGCAGGCAGCTTGAGTTCACCGGCTTCATCAAACGCATCTGCGGCGCGGCTCAGCGCGAATTGCCTGGGCGCAACCCAGCACTGGGCATTCGTCATCAGTGGGTTCAGATGGCTAAGCGAGCGCAGACCGCCCAGGCCGCCGGGGGATGCGCTCATCAGGCCGACGATCTTGTCGCGCATGGAGCGGTCGCCGTCGGACCAGATTGGGTCGCCTTTGACCGGGCTGCTGATCCAGTCGATGGTGTTTTTCAGGAGGCCGGTGTAGGAGCCGTTGTACTCGGGTGAGCAGATGATCCAGGCGGGGTGGTCGTAGGCTATTGATTTGAGGCGCATCACGTCGGCTGGCGTGCCCTGTGCCTCCAAGTCGGCGTTGTACATCGGCACGTCAAAGTCGGACAGTTCGATGTGGGTGACGTCGGCGCCTTCGGCCCGGGCCAAGGCGGCGGCGGCGTGGGCGAGGTGGCGGTTGAAGGAGTTTTGGCGGGTGCTGCCGGCGAAGATGAGTAGTTTGGTCATTGGGATATTGTCGCCAATTCAGTTGCGTGTGGTTTCATTTCAGTCGCCCGCGACAGGCAAGGCGTGCGTGTTTTGCTCCGTGTCCCCCGCCCGCTGTGCGGGCTCCTCCTTTACCTGCGCAAAACACACGCGCCTTGCCTGCCGCTGGAGATGGTCTAGGAAAGGGGACCCGCATTTTTTTGGCCAATAGATACGCTGCGCCAGATCGGTTGGACTGTGCGTTTTGCGGAGGTAAAGGAGGAGGCCTTGCCTGCAAGGCCGGGGGACACGCAGCAAAACGTGCAGCCCAACCGATCCACCCCAGTAAGCAACCCAGCAAACAACCCAGACCAGCGAATTCTCGCCACGTGCCAAAAAACCAGGCAACCGGTAAAATCGCAGCCTATCCCACACAGGCGCGCACGCAACCTTGCCTTGCGCCCGAAACGAACACCATGCTCTACCCACAAGAATTCGATGTCATCGTCGTTGGCGGCGGCCATGCCGGAACCGAGGCTGCGCTGGCGGCAGCCCGCATGGGCAGCAAGACGCTGCTGCTGAGCCACAACATCGAGACCCTGGGGCAGATGAGCTGTAACCCGTCTATCGGCGGCATTGGCAAGGGTCACTTGGTCAAGGAAGTGGACGCGCTGGGCGGCGCTATGGCGCTGGCCACGGACGAGGGGGGCATCCAGTTTCGGATTCTCAACTCCAGTAAAGGCCCTGCCGTGCGCGCCACGCGTGCCCAAGCGGACCGGGTGTTGTACAAGGCGGCCATTCGCCGCATGCTGGAGAACCAGCCGAATTTGTGGCTGTTCCAGCAGGCGGTGGATGATTTGATGATTGAAGGTGACCGCGTGGTCGGAGCCGTCACCCAGGTCGGCATACGTTTCAAGTCCAAGACCGTGGTGCTGACGGCGGGTACTTTCCTCGACGGCAAGATCCATGTGGGGCTGAACAACTACGCGGCGGGCCGGGCGGGTGATCCGCCTGCCGTGTCGCTCAGTGCACGGCTCAAGGAACTGAAACTACCCCAAGGCCGCCTGAAAACTGGCACACCGCCGCGCCTGGATGGCCGCACGATCGACTTCAGCAAATGCCAGGAGCAACCCGGCGACGGCATGCCCGGCGGCATGAGTGCCACGATGCCGGTCTTCAGTTTCATGGGTCGACTCGACATGCACCCGCAGCAAATGCCCTGCTGGATCACCCACACCAATGAACGGACCCATGACATTATCCGCAGTGGTTTTGACCGTAGCCCCATGTTCACCGGCAAGATCGAAGGCGTGGGCCCGCGCTACTGCCCCAGTGTGGAAGACAAGATCAACCGCTTTGCCGATAAGGACAGCCACCAGATTTTCCTGGAGCCCGAAGGGCTGACAACCAACGAGTACTACCCCAATGGCATCAGCACGAGCCTGCCGTTTGACATCCAGTACGACCTGGTGCGCAGCATGGCGGGGCTGGAGAATGTGCACATCTTGCGCCCCGGCTACGCCATCGAATACGACTACTTTGACCCCCGCTCGCTGAAGAGTAGCTTTGAGACGCGCCAGATCAACGGTCTGTTCTTTGCCGGCCAGATCAACGGCACGACCGGGTACGAAGAGGCGGCGGCGCAGGGATTGTTTGCCGGTGTCAACGCTGCGCTGCAAGCTGGCGCACCGGCAGCCCAATCGGCAGCGTGGGGCCAAGACATCTGGGTGCCTGGCCGCAACGAGGCTTACCTGGGTGTCTTGGTCGACGACCTGATCACCAAGGGCGTGACCGAGCCCTACCGCATGTTCACCAGCCGGGCCGAGTTCCGCCTGCAGCTGCGTGAAGACAATGCCGACGCCCGCCTGACTGTAACCGGCCGCAAGCTGGGTCTGGTAGACGACGCACGCTGGGATGCTTTTTGCCGCAAGCGCGACGCTGTTTCACGTGAAACAGAACGGCTGCGCAGCATCTGGGTCAGCCCGAAGAACCTGGCTGCGTCGGAGTCCGAGCGCGTGTTGGGTAAATCCATAGAACACGAATACAACCTGGCCGATCTGCTGCGCAGGCCGAATATTGGCTATGCGGCAGTGATGTCGCTGGACAACGGGCGCTACGCTAATAGCGATCTGCCGACGGTTGGAGGTGTTCCACGTGAAACAACGGATGCGGGTTCGAAGCCTTCCGCGGCGGCCTTGGCCCAAGATGTGTTCGTGGCCGCCGTCATCGAGCAGGTAGAAATTGCCGCCAAATACTCCGGCTACATCGACCGCCAAAACGACGAGGTGGAGCGCGCCGCCCACTATGAGAATCTGCGCCTGCCGTCCGAGCTGGACTATATGCAAGTCACGGCCATGAGCATCGAAGCCCGCCAGCGCCTGACC
>JBBQBG010000141.1:0-10010 GCA_038317285.1 Burkholderiales bacterium
GGCTTGCAGCTGCGACTCGGCCCAGGCGGCACCTTCTCTTGCAACGGCCTCGCGCAACGCTGTATCTTGTTGGTAGGCGTTGTAGTCGCTCAGCGGCGGCGGCTGGTTTTCGACGACATGGGTTTCGGCCAAATGCCCATAGAGATTGGCGGCTGCTGTGGCTTCGGTGGCGGCGTTTTGCATGGTCTGGGTCTCCCGGTGCCTCTAGGTGCTGTCGCGGTGTTTGACTATGGTTGATGAAAACCGTGAATTCAAGTTCACACTATTTCCAGCAGTACACCACAACGCGACACAGGCCGTCAACCGGGTGGCGCGCAAACAGGCTTGGCAACAGCTAGTGCGCTACAGTTGCGCCTGCTCAACAATCGCACAGGCTACAGCACCCATGGCTTACAAGCCCACAGAAAAAACCGAGGCTCGCAAGGCCGCTATTCGTAAAAATCTGCTGGATTCCGCATTGGGCCTTGCCAGCAACGGCGGCTTTGGTGCGCTCACTGTGGCGGCGGCAGCGGCCAAGGCTGGCATGGCCACTGGTGCGGTCTACAAGCACTTCGAATCCAAGGCGCATTTGTGTGCCGAAGTGTTCCGCTTGGCGACCGAAAAAGAAGTGACTATGGTGCGCGCCACAGCTTCGGGGCCCGGCACCCCCAGCGAACGCCTGCAACATACCGTTCAGGCATTTGCGTTGCGAGCACTGCGCAACCCGCGGCTGGCCTTTGCGCTCATCGCAGAGCCGGTGGATGCCCTCGTCGATGCCCAGCGCCTGCGTTACCGCCAAGCCTACGCCACTGTATTTGTGGACCTTATTGCGCAGGGCGTTGCCAGCGGAGAGTTTGCGCCTCAGGTGCCCAGCGTCAGCGCAGCCGCGCTCGTGGGGGTGATTGCCGAATCGCTGGTAGGGCCGCTGTCGTGGACGGCCGCAGACAAACCCGAGCTATTGGCCGATGAATTGATTGCGGCGATCCAGGCTTTTTGCCTTCGGGCAGTGTCGGCGACCAAAGCCGGCCCCTAACTTTTTACAGCAGTGCGGCGGGCCTTATGGACCTCCAGCGTTTCGGTCGGGGCGCCCTGCTTGACCCACTCCGCGTAACCGCCATCTATGTGCGCAACGTTGGTCATGCCCATATCCAGCAAGGTCTTGGTGGTGAGTGCGCTACGCCAACCGGCTCCACAAAACAGGATGTATTCCTTGGTCTCGTCGCCAAAGATGGGCTTGTAATAGGGCGAATCCGGGTCCACCCAAAACTCCAGCATGCCGCGCGGCGCATGGAAGGCTCCGACCACGGTGCCGTCCGACAACTCACGAACGTCCCGTATGTCTACCAACTGCGTTTTCGGGTCAGTCAGGCGCGCAGTAACCTCTGCCACCGTGTAGGTGCGGATGGATTGCATCGCGGCATCAACCAGTTGGCGGGACGACGTGGTAATAGGCATGCTTATTGCTCTCGCTTGATCGGGGTTAGCCCCATTGTTTGCTGCGCGGGTTTGCCCTGATACTACTCTGGCACTGAGGTTTAAACCCAAAGCCAGACCCATTTTTCCTCAGACAGAACAGGACATGCGTTGGTCAATCTATCCATTCCCGCCGTAGCTTGCGGTGCGCATGTTTTTGTCATGCGCGCGGCCATGCGAAGGTTTGCCATCAGGGCAACGGTCACTGTTTGTGCGTTGTTGGCTGCACCTTTATGGGCACAGACGCCCGCCACGCCAGCACGCAGCGCAGACCGCACTGAAGACCCGGCGTACAGCGTTTTTCGCTGGATCAAAATACAGGGCGATGCTCAGCGCAAGCCCGACGCGCCCAAGCCCAAGCCCAAAGTCGAAACCGCTGCACCAGCGCCCGTGCGCAGACCAGAGACACAGGCAACCGCTCCGGCAACCACACCCGAGCGCCCGCAGGCAACCATCACTGAGGCACCAGCCCCTGCGCAGACCAAAGCCACCAACACCGCACCTGCGCAGACGGCACAACAGCCCGCACCAACGAATACCGTCCCGGAATCAAACTCCGCGGTGGCGCCCGTGACGTCCAGTGCACCTGCAGCGGCAGCGGTGGTCGAAGCCAACGAAGAGCTGGACGCCGACCTCAAAATCATTTCACAGGCCCAGCCCGAATTCCCCCGCGAGTTGCGCACCGCCATTTCACATGGCAAGGTGGTGGTGAGCTTTACCGTGCAGCCCGACGGAACGGTCGCAGACCCCACGGTAGTGAGTTATACCAACCGCAAGCTGGGCAAGCCGGCAACGGATGCTGTGTCGAAGTGGGTGTTTGAGCCCGTGCGCATACCCCGCACCGTGCAGGTGGAAATTGCTTTTAATGCGCAGTAGGTGTATCGCCTGACCAATGCAGGGCACACATGGGGGAAAGCCCGCATGGCGATCGCTGTGCGCTCTCGTCATACTGCCGTATAGCGGTCAACTGCATTGCAACCGCTATCAATTTCCATAGCCACGATATGTTGTCGATCCCGAACACTGCCCCCCATCGCGACACCTCGCCGCGCCACTTGAACACTCTGGCCTTGGCGTGCTGCGCCGCGAGCCTCGTGGCCGCAGCACTGTTGCCCGTATGGGCACAAACACCGGCGAATACCGACAAGGCACAAGAGCGCTCGCAGCAGCAATCAGACAATGTTTATCGCTGGATCAGGTATTTTGCCGATCAGCCGAAAAAGGTCGACCCGAACAAGACGCGCCCGAAGGTCGAAACACCGCAGCTTGTCAAAAAACCTGACGCCAAGGCACCGGCAGCGCCAGCCCAGACGGACCCTGTAGCCGATACGGTGGTGTCACCTTCCGTCGCGCTGCCCGTTGCAGACGCACAAAAACAGCCCCCGCCTCCGGTTGTTGCCGCAGTGGCTCCTGTAGCGCCAGAGGCAGAAGTAGTCTCGGAGGTTGCTCGGCCACTGAGGCCCATCAATGTGGTGGAGCCCAGCATCCCACGCGAGTTGCGCAATGAGACGATCAAAGCCACCGTGCTGTTGAGCTTCACCGTTCAGCAAGACGGTAGCGTCACTGACCAGAAGGTCGTTTCGGGCAGTAACCGTCGCCTCAACCGGACGGCGATGGAAGCCATTGCACAATGGCGGTTTGAACCCATTCAGACCGCCCGTTCGACGCAAATCGAATTCGAGTTCCGCCAAGAATAGCCTACCCCCACGCTCCGCCGCTACGCGGGTCGCTGCCCCCCAAGGGGGTTAATTTGCCTTGGGGCGGCCCGGCGGCAAATTGCGGGCCCCTACGCTCTGCCTCTGCGTGGGTTGCAGCCCGACACCCAAGGTTCAGTTCGCCAGCGCGCGCTGGATGATGATCTTTTGCACATCGCTGGTGCCTTCATAAATCTGGCAGACGCGCACATCGCGGTAGATGCGCTCCAGCGGGAAGTCGCTGACATAGCCGTATCCGCCCAAGGTCTGGATAGCGGCACTACAAACCTTTTCGGCCATCTCGCTGGCAAATAATTTGGCCATGGCTGCCTCTTTTAAACACGGCCGCCCGGCATCACGCAATGACGCCGCATGCCAGATCAGCTGCCGTGCCGCTTCGATTTGCGTTGCGCATTCCGCCAGGCGGAAACCCACGGCCTGGTGGTTGAAGATCGCCGTGCCAAAACTCTGGCGGTCCTTGGCGTAGGCCACAGCCACTTCCAGCGCACTGCGCGCCATACCCACGCTCTGCGCGGCAATGCCGATGCGACCCCCTTCCAAGCCACCCAGCGCGATGCCATAGCCCTCGCCCTCTTTGCCGATCAGGTTCTCAGCGGAGATGCGGCAGTTGTCGAAATTGATCTGCGCCGTGTCGCTGCTGTGCTGGCCCAGCTTGTCCTCGATGCGCGCCACCACATAACCCGGCGCGTTGGTCGGCACCAGGAAGGCACTCATGCCCCGTTTGCCTGCGCCCTTGTCGGTGACGGCAATGACGATGGCCACATCGCCATTCTTGCCGCTGGTGATGAACTGCTTGACGCCGTTGATGACGTATTCATCACCCTCGCGCACCGCCGTGGTCCTGAGTGACGATGCATCACTGCCCACATGTGGCTCAGTCAGGCAAAAGGCGCCCAGCATCTGGCCGTGCGCCAAGGGCACCAGCCATTGCTGCTTTTGCGCCTCGGTGGCGTACTTCATCAGGATGGCGTTGACCGGGCAATTGGTCACGCTGATGACGGTGCTGGTTCCGCCATCACCCGCTGCAATTTCTTCCAGCACCAGGGCCAGCGTCAAGTAGTCCAGATTGGCACCGCCATAGGCTTCAGGCACGCAAATGCCGTAGGCTCCCAGCGCGGCCAAACCCTGGTGCGCATCCTTGGGGAAGTGGTGTTCTTTGTCCCACCTGGCGGCGTTGGGCCACAGCTCGGCCTGGGCGAACGCGCGGACGGCGTCGCGCACCATTTCTTGGTCTTGGGTCAGCAACATGGGATTTCCTACCAGGCCAAGGCTTGGCCGTCGTGGTTGATAAAAGAGCCATTGTGTTCTGGACGCAGGCTGGCCACCGTGGCACGCATGTCGGCAACGCTTTGCGTGACAGTAAGGTCTGCGCCTGCACCACCCATGTCAGTCTGCACCCAACCGGGATGCATCGCGACACAAATGGCCTTGCCTGCAAGGCCAAAGGAGATGTCTTTGGCGACCGAGTTGACTGCGGCTTTGGAGGCGCGATACAACCAGTTGTTGCCGTTGGCTCGCAGGCCCATCGAACCCATGCGGGACGACAACACCACCAGCTTCGCAGCGGGTGCCAGTACCTCGGTCAGCATGGGCAACATACGCATGGGCGCCAGCACATTGGTGCGCATCACCTGATCAAAAATCTCCGTGGAAGGCGGTTCGCCTGCATTGCCGCCGGCCAGCACACCGGCCACATACAGCGCTATGTCGATGGCCTCGCCGTCAAGCTGCCGGCTCAATCCGCTGACACTGGGCAGATCGTCTACATCCAACCGGATAGCCTGCGCCCCAACTGCCCGCAGGCGCTCCAGCCCCGCATCGTCTCGCGCAGTGGCTAACACTCGATCACCCGCCGCACGGTACTGCTGCACAAACTCCAGGCCAATGCCGCGGGATGCGCCGATCACAAGAATGTTCATAACTTCATGCTTTCAAACAAATGTCAACTCGTAGATGCGGGGAGTGCCGGGGGCCGATTTGTGCGCGTTTGGCACCATGAGGGCCCCGGCACTCCCCGCATCTACAGGAAATAGCGCTGTAGCCCCCGCCAAATGTGCTTAACCAGCTACTGAATTTATAGCATCTCCAAAGCCACGGCCGTAGCCTCGCCCCCGCCGATGCACAACGTGGCCAAGCCCTTCTTCAACCCACGCGCCTGCAACGCATACATCAGCGTGACCATGATGCGCGCACCAGACGCGCCGATGGGGTGGCCCAAAGCACAAGCCCCACCATTCACATTCACCTTGTCATGCGACACGCCCAGCTCTTTCATCAGCGCCATCGGTACGACGGCAAAAGCTTCATTCACTTCCCACAAATCCACATCGCCCACTTCCCAACCGGCCTTGGCCAGCACCTTTTGCGTGGCACCGACTGGGGCCGTCGCAAACCACTCGGGCTCTTGCGCGTGCGTGGCATGGGCCACGATGCGGGCCAACGGCTTACAGCCCAACTTGACTGCGGTGCTCTCCTTCATCATCACCAGCGCAGCGGCGCCGTCGTTGATGGACGAGCTGCTGGCGGCGGTGATGGTGCCGTCCTTTTTGAACGCAGGTTTCAGCGTGGGGATCTTGTCCAGCTTGACCTTGCCGGGGCCTTCGTCGATGGACACGACCACGTCGCCACCGCGTCCCTTGACGGTGACCGGTGTGATCTCGGCGGCAAACGCGCCGGACTCGGTGGCCGCCTTGGCGCGCTGCACGCTGGCCGTGGCAAACGCGTCCTGCTCGGCACGGGTGAAGCTGTACTTGGCGGCGCAGTCTTCGCCAAAGGTGCCCATGGAGCGGCCGGCTTCGTACGCGTCTTCCAGACCGTCGAGCATCATGTGGTCGTACATGCGGTCGTGGCCGATGCGGTAACCGCCGCGGCCCTTGAGCAGCAGATAGGGCGCATTGGTCATGCTCTCCATGCCACCGGCCACCAACACCTCGTGGCTGCCAGCGATCAGCATGTCGTTGGCAAACATGGCCGCGCGCATGGCGGATCCGCACATTTTGGACAACGTGACCGCGCCAGCGCTCTTGGGCAGGCCGCCCTTGAAGCCCGCCTGGCGCGCAGGTGCCTGGCCCTGGCCCGCCATTAGGCAGTTGCCAAACAAAACCTCGGTCACCAGCTCGGGGGAAATGCCGGCACGCTCCACCGCCGCCTTGATGGCCGCGCCACCCAGGTCGTGCGCCGCGAGGCTCGAAAAATCGCCCTGGAATGCGCCCATGGGGGTGCGGGCTGCGCCGACGATAACGATGGAATCCGACATGCTGTTTCTCCTGGTTTGCGAACACGATGCGGGGCAGACCTTTGGCTCTGTCCTCAACTGATTAAGGGGTCGTCAGAGTTGACGTTTACGTAAACGTCAATTGTGACAGAATCCGCCTTCACCTACACTTGCACGACGGCAAAATGCCGTGCGCGACCCTTGCCAGAGCCTCCCGATTCCCATTGCAGCTGCTTTTCCATGCTCCTTACTTTGCGTCTTTTTTTGCTGGGCGTCCACTTCCTTCTGGCCGGCGCCGTCAACTTTTTATTGTGCTTCGCAGACCCTTTGACCCCGACAACAGCCGCTTGTGCGGGCGGGTGTATTCGTTGCCGGCGCTGCGCTTTCTGGGTTTGCAATCCGAGCTGCAAATGGATGAGCTTAAGAAGCTAACGAGCCCCTGCGTCTTTGTGGTCAACCACCAATCCAATTACGATCTATTCATTTTGGGCAGCGTGGTGCCGCGCCGCACCGTGACGATTGGCAAAACCAGCCTGCGCTGGATTCCGATCTTTGGGCAAATCTACTGGCTGGCCGGCAATGTACTGATTGAGCGCGGCAACGCCGCCAAAGCCAAGGCCGCAATGCTCCAAACGACTGACACGCTGCAGCACAAAGACACATCCATCTGGGTGTTTGCCGAGGGTACGCGCAACCTGGGCAAGGGTTTGCTGCCGTTCAAGAAAGGCGCGTTTCAAATGGCCATTTCAGCGGGCGTGGCCATCGTGCCCATTTGCTGCAGCAACTACAAGCGCACCATGCGGCTGAACCGCTGGCACAGCGGGCTGGTGCGGATTCGCGCGCTGCCGCCCATCAGCACCGTGGGCATGACGCTGGACGACATGCCTGCTCTGATGGAACGCTGCCGAGAGCAGATGGTGGCATGTATTGATGCGCTGGATGCTGCGCACAGCCACGGGATGGCCGATGCAGCTTAACAGCGGCTAATTGCGGTAGATGGAAACCCCACCATCCACCAGCAGCGCCGCACCCGTCGTAAACGACGAAGCATCCGACGCCAGGTACAGAACCGATTGCGCGATTTCTTCCGGCCTGGCAATGCGCTTCATGGGATAAAGACTCTGGATGTACGCCAGCGCTTCGGGCGTGCTGGTCATGGACTTGCCCATGGGCGTATCCGTACCACCCGGCAGAATAGCGTTCACCCGCACGGATTGGGCACCGAATTCTGCGGCAAGCGCTTGCGTCAGCCCCACCAAGCCAGCCTTGCTTGCGGCATAAGCCGCGATGCCGGGAAATCCCACCGTGTAACCCACAAAGCTTGATGTGAAGATCACTGACCCACCGCCGCGCTTGAGCATGCCCGGTATCTGGTGTTTGGCGCCGTAGAACGCGCTGGTCAAGTTGACGTCCAGCGTGTTCTGCCAATCCGCAGCTGCTATCTCGGGCGTAGGGCCCATGGCACCCAGAGTGCCCGCGTTGTTGAAGCTGATATCCAATCCGCCAAACCGTTCGGTCGCGGTGCGAACCATCTCGATTGCAAACGATTCGTCTGCGGCGTCACCCACTATGGAGACGGCACGTCCACCGGCCTGTTCGATATCGTTGACGAGTGCATCCAGTTCATCGCCACGCCTAGCACCAACCACGACGGCTGCGCCCATCTGCGCAAACAGCAGCGCCGTTGCGCGCCCTATGCCCGAGCTGGCGCCGGTGACGATGGCGACCTTGTTGTTCAAAGAGTTCATGTGTTGCATTCCGGATGAGAAGTAGAAGAAGCTGCGCAGTTTCGACCGAAACCACGCCACTGTCTGGTCGTATCCGGACCTGCAATTTATTCACTCATTGGGACGAATGCAGCGTGCTCCTGGCCCGCATTGGCAGTCCGTCACGCCGCTGCTCTTGGCCGCGCGCAAACTCCGCCACCAATTGTCGACAGGCGGCATCGGGGTCCGACGCGCGCGTGATCGCGGTGATCACCGCTGCGCTGGCGGCACCCGTGGCCGCAACGTCGGCCACATTGCGCGCATCTATACCCGCAATACCCACCACGGGTACGGGTAGCAACGCCACCCAATACCGCAGGTTGTCCAGCCCTTGCGGAATCCACGGCATGTCCTTGGATTGCGTGGCGAAGATAGGGCCGCACGCGATATAGCTGGGGCGCAAGGCCCAAGCACGGCAGACCTCCCAATAGCTGTGGGTGCTAATACCCAGCCGCACACCGGCTTGGCGCAGCGCATTCAGGTCCACCGTATCCAAATCTTCCTGCCCCAAGTGCACACCATAGGCACCCAGGCGCAGAGCCAGTTGCCAATGGTCGTTGATGAACAATTGCGCGCCAGGCGTCGCGTTGGCCAATGCGATGGAATCCCGGATTTGCGCTTCCAGTCCGGGGGCTTGCGGATCTTTGATGCGCAATTGCACGGTGCGGATACCCGCTGCCAACACGCGGCGCACCCAGTCCGCGCTGTCGATCACAGCATAAACGCCGAGTGCGGAATCTCTGAGCGCGCGGAAAGCTCCCGTCGAAGCAGAGAGTGCAGGCAAATTGATGGGATGCATTGCAAAATCCGCCTGCGCGCTGACCGGCCCGGCACCTGCGCCCGCCGCATAACCATGGCGCAGCGCGTGGGTGGTCGCCATCTTGGCCAGCACCACCGCATCGGCCACGCAGTAGCCACTGGCCAGCGCCGCGGCGGCAGTGGAAGCGAAGGTGCAACCGGTGCCGTGCTGGTGGCGCGTGTCTACACGTGGCAAACTGAGCCAACCCGTGGCTTGCGGGCTGTTGAACCAATCGCTGGCCATGCCATCCGCTTGCGATGCATCGCCGCCCGTAATGACGACCGACGTTTCACCCAAGGCTTGGTTGGTCGTTATCCCCAAGCGCTGTGCTTCACTGCGATTCGGCGTCACCAGCGTGGCGCGCGGCTGCAGCTCGTGCACATAGGCTTGCACCATGGCCTCGTCTGCAAAGCCCACGCCCGTGCTGGCACCCAGCACCGGGTCCACCACCAGCGACACGCTCAGACCTTTGGCCCGCGCCATCTCCCGCACATGATCCACCCAGCGGCAGACCACGCGCAGGTTCTCCACACTGCCCAGCAGCCCGGTCTTGATCGCCTGGGGTGGCATGTCTTGCGCGAGCGACGCCAGTTGCGCGTCCAGTACATCGGCGCTGACTGGCTCCATACGCTCCACCGCGACCGAGTTTTGAGCGGTGATGGCAGCCACCACTGTGCAACCGTGCACACCGAATGCGGTAAAGGCCTTGAGGTCGGCCTGCAACCCTGCACCGCCGCCACTGTCGGACCCGGCGATGCTCCAGACGATAGGTCTTGCAGTGCTGCCCTCGCCAGAAGTCATTACGCAAAATGCCTCGCTAGCCCTCGTGGAATATGCGTAACCAGCTACTGAATTCATAGCAATACTCACAACAGTATCGGGTGACCGGCCACCGGTGTGGACGCCACCGCCATGTCCTGCTTGGCCATGACGCCCGCCTCATACGCCAGCCGCCCAGCGCGTATGCCCAGCCCAAAGGCGCGCGCCATGCGCACCGGATTTAGCGCCTTGGAGACCGCAGTGTTGAGCAGCACACCGTCCAGCCCCAGCTCCATGGCCTGCAC
>JBBQBG010000142.1:0-10001 GCA_038317285.1 Burkholderiales bacterium
GCGCGGCGGGTGCACGCCTCATGACAAGTTGGCCTTTCTGCGCGGGTTGCAGGTGCAAGGTCACCAGGTGGCTATGGTGGGTGACGGCCTCAACGACGGGCCGGTGCTGGCTGGGGCCAATGTGTCGTTCGCATTTGGGCAAGCCGTTCCATTGGCGCAGGCCAAAGCAGACTTTGTCATTTTGGGTGACCAGTTGATGGCAGTGGTGCACACGCTGCGTCTGGCGCGTCGCACCATGGGTGTTGTTCGCCAGAACCTGTGGTGGGCGCTGCTCTATAACGCAGCCTGCGTGCCGCTGGCGGTCCTGGGGCTGCTACCCGCGTGGCTTGCGGGCCTCGGCATGGCCTCCAGTTCATTGTTGGTGGTGCTCAATGCCTTGCGCCTTGCGTTGCCTGCATCACGATCCAATCAAAAGGCCTCCTAATGGACATCCTCTATTTATTGATCCCGTTGTCGGTGGTGTTGGTGTTCTTCATCTTGGGTGGGTTGTGGTGGGCCATAAACCGGGGTCAGTTTGACGACATCGAGGCGGAAGGCGAGCGAATTTTGCGGGAATAGCTGAAAAACCATAGGGCTATTTCGGTTCGTTTGACCTGTGTCAAGTCCCCCAACGCCAAGACCATCAAAAATCGTACCCAGGCTTCAACATTTAAGAGAACACAATGGCATTTGCAAATCAACAAGCGACCGTTTACAACGATACCGTTGTTCGCCAGTTCGCCATCATGACGGTGGTTTGGGGTGTGGTGGGCATGTTGGTGGGCGTTATCATCGCCGCCCAACTGACTTGGCCCGAACTCAACTTCGGCATCCCCTGGCTCTCTTACGGCAGGTTAAGACCACTGCACACCAACGCCGTAATTTTTGCGTTTGGTGGATGTGGCCTGTTTGCATCGGCCTATTACGTGGTGCAGCGCACCTGCCAGGTACGCCTGTTCTCTGACAAGCTGGCGGCGTTCACCTTTTGGGGCTGGCAACTGGTGATTCTGGCGGCGGCAATTTCCCTTCCGTTGGGGTACACCCAAGGAAAGGAATACGCTGAGCTGGAGTGGCCGATTGACATCTTGATTGCTGTGGTCTGGGTGGCCATGTGCGTTGTTTTTTTTGGTACGGTGGGCACCCGCAAGGTCAAGCACATTTATGTGGCCAATTGGTTTTTTGGCGCCTTCTTCCTGGCGGTCGCGATTTTGCATCTGGTCAATAGCGCCGCAATTCCTGCTGGCTATATGAAGTCGTATTCAGCCTACGCCGGTGTGCAAGACGCCATGGTGCAGTGGTGGTATGGGCACAATGCGGTGGGCTTTTTCCTCACGGCTGGCTTCCTGGGCATGATGTACTACTTCATCCCCAAGCAGGCTGAACGTCCGGTCTACAGCTACCGCCTGTCCATTGTCCACTTTTGGGCGCTGATCTTCACTTACATGTGGGCCGGCCCGCACCACCTGCATTACACCGCCCTGCCTGAGTGGACGCAATCCGTGGGCATGGTGTTCTCATTGATTTTGCTGGCGCCAAGCTGGGGCGGCATGATCAACGGCATCATGACTTTGTCCGGTGCCTGGCACAAGCTGCGTGATGACCCTATCCTGCGCTTCCTGATTGTGTCGCTGTCCTTTTATGGCATGAGCACGTTTGAAGGACCGATGATGTCCATCAAGACGGTCAACGCCTTGAGCCACTACACAGATTGGACCGTCGGCCACGTGCATTCCGGCGCGTTGGGTTGGGTGGGTTTGGTGACCATGGGCTCCATGTACTACCTGATCCCGCGACTTTTTGGCCAGAAGCAGATGTACAGCGTCAAAGCGATTGAGGCGCATTTCTGGACAGCCACTATCGGTATCGTCATCTATATCGCGGCCATGTGGATCGCCGGTGTGATGCAGGGCCTGATGTGGCGTGCGGTCAATGCGGACGGCACCCTGACATACACCTTCGTTGAATCGGTAAAGGCTACCTATCCGTTCTATGTACTGCGCCTATTGGGTGGTCTGCTGTACCTGTCAGGCATGCTGATCATGTTGTGGAACACGCTAAAGACCGCCACCGCAGGTCGTGCTGTGAGCGTAAACGTCCCAGTTGCTGTGGCGCATGCTTAAACGAATGAATGTGTGATTAGGAAAGACCATGGCAAACAATACTGAAAAATCTGGCTTCTCCCATGAGAAGATTGAGACCAACAATTTCTTGATGATCGCGCTTATCTTGCTGGTGCTGCTGGTCGGTGGCATGGTGGAGATTGTTCCGCTCTTCTTCCAAAAATCCACTACCGAGCCCATCACAGGCATTAAGCCCTATACCGCGCTGCAACTGGCCGGTCGGGACATCTATGTGCGTGAAGGTTGCTACAACTGCCACTCGCAAATGATTCGCCCGTTCAGGGCCGAGACACTGCGCTACGGCCATTACTCCGTGGCTGGTGAGTCGGTATATGACCACCCCTTCCAATGGGGTAGCAAACGCACCGGTCCGGATTTGGCCCGCGTCGGCGGCAAGTACAGCGACGACTGGCATCGCACCCACTTGGGTAACCCACGTGATCTGGTGCCCGAATCCAATATGCCAGCCTATCCGTGGCTTGAAAAAACACCGGTAGACGCAGAGGTGATGCCGGCTCACATGACGGCACTGCGCAGGGTCGGAGTGCCTTACACCGACGCTCAAATTGCCTCTGCGGCGCAAGACGTCAAAGGCAAGACCGAACTGGACGCCACCATCGCCTATTTGCAGATGCTCGGCCTGGCTCTGAAGTAACCCCCAAAGGATTGACTATGGACATCGATATCAACACCCTGCGGGCCGCCGCCACCTTGGTCAGCTTTGTGACCTTTATTGGCATCGTGTGGTGGGCCTGGTCAAAGCGGCGCACCGACGATTTTTCTGAGGCAGCCCGCCTGCCTTTTGACCAGGACTAAGCGCAGAAAGCGAGAAATAGAATGAGCGACTTTACAAGCGACTTCTGGTCGATTTACATCGCCGGTATCACCATTGTGAGTATCCTGGCGTGTCTGCTGTTGCTGTGGTTTAGCGGCAAGACCGAGGTCATGTCCTCGGGTGACAATACCACGGGCCATGTGTGGGATGAAGACCTGCGCGAGATGAACAACCCTTTGCCGCGATGGTGGGCTTGGCTGTTTGTCATCACCATTGTGTTCAGTTTGGTTTACCTGGTGCTATATCCTGGTTTAGGCAGTTACGCGGGCACACTGGGCTGGACCCAAAATGGCGAGCTCAAAGCAGAGATGGAAGCCGGTGAGCGCGAAGCTGCGCCGTTGTATGCCAAGTTTGCTGCAATGACCCCAGAAGCCATTGCCGGTGATCCGCAGGCCATGGCCATTGGTGAGCGTTTGTTCATGAACAACTGCTCGCAATGCCACGGCTCCGACGCCCGCGGCGCCAAGGGCATTCCCAATCTGACGGACGGCGATTGGCTGCACGGCGGTACGCCAGACAAGATCAAGGAAACCATCACCTTGGGTCGTACCGGCAACATGCCGCCCATGGCCGCGGCTGTGGGTAATGCCGACGATGTCAAGAATCTGGCCAATTATGTGCTGGGCTTGTCCAAGAGCCCGAACGACTCCGTGCGTGCCGCCCTTGGCAAGGAAAAGTTTGCTGCTTGCGCTGCCTGCCACGGCATGGACGGAAAAGGCAATCAGGCCTTGGGCGCGCCCAACCTCACCGATAACATTTGGCTGCATGGATTTGGGGAGAACGCGATTACCGCCATGGTCAATAATGGCAAAGTCAACCAAATGCCAGCCCAAGCGGACCGGCTGAATGCAAACCAGATTCAGGTCCTGTCATCTTATGTCTGGGGTCTGTCCAACAGCACCACCAAATCCAAGTAGGCGCACGCCCACAGAAATACTGGCCTTGTCTGATACCGACCAAACTCCGCGCAGAGTCATACCGATAGCGCCGTCGCCCGACCGCAGCCCGATTGCGCCGCCGGCGGATGCCGATGCTGAGACGGTGTGGCTGTACGAGGCACACAAGAAGATTTACCCGCGCAGCGTCTCGGGTGTGTTCACCAACTGGCGCTGGGTCATGGTGTTTGTGACCCAGTTGGTCTTCTACGGTTTGCCGTGGCTGCAGTGGGGTCAACGCCAGGCTGTTCTGTTTGATTTGGGTGCGCGGCGTTTCTATATTTTTGGTTTGGTGTTGTACCCGCAGGACTTCATTTACTTGACGGGCATCTTGGTCATTTCGGCGTTGTCGTTGTTCCTGTTTACTGCCGTAGCAGGGCGCTTGTGGTGTGGTTATGCCTGCCCCCAGACCGTGTACACCGAAATTTTTCTGTGGCTAGAGAAGAAGACAGAGGGAGACCGTTCGGCGCGCATGCGTCGCGATGCAGGGCCGTGGAGCTCTGACCGGATTCTGCGCAAGTCGCTGAAGCATGCTTTGTGGCTGTTGCTGGCCGGTTGGACCGGCTTTACCTTTGTGGGCTACTTCACCCCCATACACGAGCTGGCTATCGAGTTCGTGCAAATGCAAATGGGTTCGTGGGAAGTTTTTTGGTCCATCTTCTACGGGCTGGCCACTTACGGCAACGCGGGCTTCATGCGCGAGCAGGTTTGCCTGCACATGTGCCCCTATGCACGGTTCCAAAGCGCCATGTTCGATGCCGACACACTGGTAGTCACGTATGACGAAGAGCGCGGCGAGCCCCGCGGTGCACGCTCGCGCAAGGCCGACCCGCTGACACTGAATCTGGGGGCCTGCGTGGACTGCAGTCTGTGCGTGCAAGTTTGCCCCACCGGCATTGATATCCGCGAGGGCTTGCAATACGAATGCATAGGCTGCGGTGCCTGTGCCGATGTGTGCGACGGCGTAATGGACAAGATGGGCTATGCGCCCGGGCTCATCAAATATTCCACCCAGAACGCCGTCAACCAACATTGGACGTGGCGCCAGACTCTGCGTCATGTGTTGCGCCCCCGCGTGCTCATCTATACAGCCATTCTGGGCGCCGTGGTGTTGGCTATGGTGGTCAGCCTGGCGCTGCGTACGCCGTTTAAAGTGGACGTCGTTCGCGACCGGGGTATGTTGGCCCGCATGGTCGATGCGGGGCGTATAGAGAACGTGTATCGCCTGCAGATCATGAACGCCACTGAGACCACGCAAAACTTTGGCATCGCGGTCGAAGGTCTGCCCGGATTGGCCGTGGTGTCGGACCGCGATGTCAGCATCGCGTCGACACAATCCCGGTGGGTGGCGGTACGGGTGCAGGCGCCACCCGATGCGGCCAGCCCCGGTTCACACACCATTCACTTTGTGGTCACCGGCCAAGACACAGTTGGCCGGGTGGTTGAGAGGTCGGTTTTCATTGTTCCACGGTAAATTTCTCACTATTGGTTCCGCTCCAGGAGGCTCTATGCAACATCCCACCGCGACATCCGCCACTGTGCCCCGCCCTTGGTGGCAATACGGCCACGTATGGCTGGTAATTTCGGGTCCAGCCGTGGTTGTAATCGCCTCTTTCATCACTTTTTACCTAGCGGCCTCGGGCCAGGACCCGGTCATCGAAGAGGACTACTACCGTAAGGGCATAGAGATCAACAAGACCCTGCGTGATAGCGCAGCCAGCCTCGCGCCCGCCACACAGGCCCGCAACCACGCGGCGACCGGCGTGCAAGCCCCAAAGTAGGCCACCATGCTGCGCCAACGCCTGATGTGGATTGTGTGGCCGGCCTTTTTGATGGCCGGCGTGCTGGAAGTGTTGGTCTTCGCGATGGTAGACCCCCAGGATGTGCATTGGTTTGGGCTGCCATTGGAATGGTCGCGCCAAGCGATTTATACCGGGGCATTTTTTGTGTTCTGGGCTGTAACGGCCGTATCGGGCGGGCTTACAACTCTACTGGCTATGTCACCGTTCGAAGTGAACCGCTGCCCCATGCCCATCGACGGTAGACCCGAAGGTTGCCCCAAGCAAGGCGGATGTTGAAGTCAGCCGTTGCAGGAGGTTTAGCAGCCGGCCCTGGTGCTGACGATGGCGCGCAGCGCTTCCGTTTTTAAAATACGAATGTGGCGCTGCTTGACCTCGATGATGCCATCTTCGACAAACTTGGAAAAGGTACGGCTTACCGTCTCCAGCTTCAGGCCCATATAGCTGCCGATCTCCTCGCGTGTCATGCGCAGCACCAGCTCGGACTGCGAAAAACCACGTGCATGCAGTCGCTGCATCAGATTGAGCAAAAAGGCCGCCAAACGCTCCTCCGCCCGCATGCTGCCCAACAACAGCATGACGCCGTTTTCGCGTACGATCTCTCGGCTCATAATCTTGTGCACATGGTGCTGTAGTGCGTTGACTTCGCGGGACAGTTCCTCAATGCGATCGAAAGGCATCATGCAGACTTCTGCATCTTCGAGCGCTATCGCGTTGCAGGTGTGCACATCGTTGACGATGCCGTCCAGGCCAATCACTTCCCCGGCCATCTGAAAACCGGTCACTTGGTCGCGGCCGTCTTCGGTGGTGACACAAGTTTTAAAAAACCCGGTACGAATGGCATACAGACTGGTAAATTTTTCGCCAAGGCGAAACAACGTGCTACCGCGCTTGATTTTGCGCCGGCTGGCAACCACCTCTTCGATTCGGTCCAATTCGGCTGGCGTCAGTCCCATGGGCATGCACAGTTCGCGCAAATTGCAATTCGAGCAGGCAATCTTGATCGTGTGGGCCGCAATGCCCCCACTCTTTTCGCCGTCGGCGCTCGTTGGTGTTCTCCGCAGTTCTGCGCTGTTGGATGGGGGGGACGCAGGAAGTTCAAGCATGGCAACACCAGAGTACGGTTGATTGTGATTTTATCCATTACCGCACAGATTGATGCACATCAAGTTGCTCTTTGCGGAATCGCGGCACATTAGCCCCCACATTTGGGAGTTTCAACCATGGATGCCGCCGTGATCGTCTCCGAAGAATTGCTGCGAAAATTTGATGTACCGGGGCCACGCTACACGTCGTTCCCGACGGCAGATCGTTTTGTCGAAGCATTTACTGCCAATGATTATGCGCAGACCCTGACACAGCGGCGCAGTGGCGTGGCCGCCAAAGTCTTGCCCTTGTCACTGTACGTACATATTCCATTTTGCGAATCCTTGTGCTACTACTGCGCTTGCAACAAGATCATCACCAAGCACCATGACCGCGGTGCACCGTATCTGCACTACCTGAGCCGCGAGATTGATTTACACACAGAGCGAATAGGGTTGGGTCAGGCGGTGCGTCAATTGCACTTAGGGGGCGGCAGCCCCACGTTTTTGAACGATACGGAGTTGCGTGAACTGATGTCCACGCTACGGCGCAGTTTTACGCTGTTGCCGGGTGGGGAATATTCCATCGAGGTAGACCCCCGTACGGTAGATGCGGCGCGGCTCGATGCGTTGGCCGACATGGGTTTCAACCGGCTGAGTTTCGGCGTACAGGATTTCGACCCCGCTGTGCAAAAGGCAGTACATCGGGTGCAGCCAGCGGAGCAGGTCTTTGCGCTGGTCGCAGCGGCCCGTGCGCGCGGGTTTACGTCCATCAACGTAGACCTGATCTACGGCTTGCCGTTGCAAAGCCCCGAGTCCTTTGACCGCACCCTGGAGCAAGTCAACCAACTGCGCCCTGACCGCATTGCGCTCTATGCCTATGCCCATCTGCCGGAGCGTTTTAAGCCCCAGCGGCGTATCGCCACCGTTGAACTGCCCAGCGGCTCGGCCAAGTTGTCCATGTTGTCGCGGTCGTTGACCGCTTTAGGCGCCGCGGGCTATGTGTATGTGGGCATGGACCATTTTGCACTGCCAGACGATGCTTTGGCGATTGCCAAACGGCAAGGGCGTTTGCACCGTAATTTCCAAGGTTATAGCACCCAGCCCGATTGCGATCTGATTGGTTTGGGGGTGTCGTCCATAGGCCGTATCGGCGCCACCTACAGCCAAAACGCCAAGAGCATGGCCGAGTATTGCGATTTACTGGACCAAGGGCGCTTTCCGGTCGTGCGCGGCCTGGCCCTGACGTCTGACGATCTGGTGCGCCGGGCCGTTATCATGGCTCTGATGTGCCAGGGCGAACTGGATTTCCAATCGGTGGAGGAAGCGAATTTGCTGGACTTTCGGACTTACTTCTCCAAGGAACTGGAAGACCTGCAGCCCCTGGTAGCGCAAGGCTTGGTCAACATCAGTGCATCCGGCATAACGGTCACTTCCCAGGGTTGGTTTTTTGTGCGCGCTATAGCCATGGTGTTTGACCGCTATTTGCAGTCTGACCGGACGCGGGCGCGGTTCTCCAAGATCATCTGACGGCGGGGCATGCAAAATTCTTTGGCGGTCACCGCCTTGTTGATGGGTCTGGTGGGTGGGCCGCATTGCATAGCCATGTGCGGTGCAGCCTGTGCTGGTATAGGCCAGGCTGCAGGCCCACGCAAGCGATCTGCGCTGCTTTTGTTTCAGCTCGGGCGCGTTATAGGCTACTCCGCGTTGGGGGGGGTGGCGGCAGCTTCAATGCAGGGGCTGGGGTGGCTGACCGTGCAATCTGCCGCGTTGCGTCCGGTCTGGTCGCTGTTGCATGTGGCGGCATTGGTGCTGGGTATCGTGCTTCTGGTGCAGGCCCGTCAACCGGTATGGCTGGAAAGTGGCGCCCGCAAGGTGTGGGCGACTGCGCGTGGTGTTGCAGGCCGTTGGGGCGGTGGGGCGCCGCTGGTGTTGGGCAGCCTGTGGGCGCTGTTGCCCTGTGGTCTCTTGTATTCGGCGCTGATGGTTGCGGCGCTTGCAGGTAGTGTGGCTGGGGGCGCGCTGGTGATGGGGCTGTTTGCCCTGGGCTCCAGCGTGACCATGTTTCTGGGGCCGCTGCTATGGTTGCGCCTGCGGGGCGCATCGGGCCGCCCGGGGAGCGGTCAATGGGGTGTGCGCTTGGCGGGCGTGGCCCTGGCCGCCAGTTCGGGTTGGGCGTTGTGGATGGCATTGGCCCACAACACCGCTCCGTGGTGTGCCGTGCTGTGAGCTCTTGGCTTGTCTTAAATAGTTTCGTCGCGCACCGAGGCTTCCAGTTCCGCAAAGGCCTCTTCCACGTAGATTCCCAGGCGTTCCAGGTTAGGCAATTCGTCCGTGGCAATCAGACCAAAGAACAGTTTGTCGACATAGCTGAAGAGTGTGATGTTGAGCAGGTTGCTGGGTGGTAGCGTGCTGATTGGGTGCATCTCTTCCATGCGTGCGCCCTTGATGTACAGGTACTCCTTCGGGCCTGGCACGTTGGACACCAGTGTGTTGCCCATGGGGGGCATCTTATTGCTGAGCTTGAGTGTCTCGGCAATCTGCGCCACCAAGCCGGTGATGATGGTGTAAGACTCGATTGCTTCAGGCGCCACACTGTCGACCATGGTGCGCACATTGCGTAGCGAATAGCCGATGTTGCGCAAGCGCACATAGGGGTCGTCCGTGGGGGGCGATAGTTCCACCTGGATGATGCCGATTTTGTTGCCGGCCGTCTTCTCGCCTTCCTTGCGCAGATTTACCGGCATCTGGATGGTGATGGGCCGTTTCAAGTCGACGCCCTGGTCCTGCAGGTAGCGCCGCAGTGCACCGTCCAGGCAGGTCAGCGCAATATGGTTTAGCGTGGAGCGGGTGCGCGTACGGATGGCGTTGACGCGTTCCATGGAAACCCCGGCCGTGGCAAACTGGCGCCCCGACGTGACCTGGCCCGTAAGCGGCGTCTTGGCGCTGGAGACAAAGGGCAGGGCGATGGCGTTCTTTGTCAGCTTGACGCTCTCCAGGAACAACATCGCCGCCAAGCGGCCAATGCCCAAAAGACGCCGTGTATTGCCGGTGACCTCTTTCCAGGTCATTTGCAGCAGCTCATGCTTGGCTTTGTCTCGGCGGCTGCCGTGGCCACCATGCTTTTGCGTCCAGACCGGCGTCAGTTCCATGTCGTGCGGATCGGTGGAATAGCACTCCGCCGTCCAGCGCGACATCGTCACTCCATCGGCATGTGCATGGTGCATCTTCTGGTACAGCGCGAATTT
>JBBQBG010000143.1:0-9917 GCA_038317285.1 Burkholderiales bacterium
TCCCCGGGCTTTGAATGCGTCTATGCTTGGCGCAAAGGAGTGTTCTATGGTTACCAGCAAGTCTTCAGCTAGAAAATACGATGTGGTTCTGTATGGTGCCAGCGGTTTCGTTGGCCGCCAGACGGTGGACTACTTTTCCAAGCACCCAGAGGTCAAATCCTCGGGCCTGACCTGGGCATTGGCTGGCCGTTCGGCGGACAAGCTGGAGGCTGTGCGCAAAGCCTGTGGCGCCAAGCAGGCCGGCATTGTGGTGGCCGAGGCGCACGACGCCGCCGCCATGGACGCGCTGGCCCGCGATGCCAAAGTCGTGCTGAGCACCGCCGGCCCATTCGCGCTGTATGGCAGCGAGTTGGTCGCAGCCTGCGTGCGCCACGGCACCCACTATGTGGACATTACCGGCGAGACGCCGTGGGTCAAAGGCCTGATCGACCAGCACCACGATGCCGCCCAGCGCAAGGGCGCGCGCATCATTCCCTTCTGCGGTTTTGATTCCATCCCTTCAGACCTGAGCGCGCACCTGGCCAACGCTGCGATGTTGGAGCGTTATGGCGAGCCTTGTGTAGAAACCAAGGTCGCCTTCAGCATTCGCGGTGGTTTCAATGGGGGCACGCTGGCTTCGCTGTTCAATATGTTGGCGTCGGGCCAATCGGACGCGATGGCCGACCCGTTCTTGCTCAACCCCAGCGGCACGCGCCCGGCCAATGCTTCAGTACACACCGACCCGCTAGGCCCGCGCCGAGACGCAGACTTTGGTGCCTGGTTGGGCCCCTTCATGATGTCCATGATCAATACCCGTGTGGTGCGCCGCAGTGCCGCGCTGCTGGGCTATGCGCCCGGCTATGCCTACCAAGAGTATTTGCGTTTGGGCAAAGGTCCGCTTGCTGCGATGGCCGCCACGAGCCTGAGCGTGGGCTCGTTCACGTCGCAGGCGGCCTTGCGCCTGAGCCCCATCCGCAAACTGGCGCAAAAGTTGGCACCGCCGCCCGGCGCGGGCCCATCTGAGGCCAGCATGGATGGCGGATCGTTTCGCGCCCTGTGGGTGGGCCACAGCACCAGCGGCAAAATGGTGCGCGGCATGGTGGCCGACAAGGGCGACCCCGGCAACCGTGCAACCACCAAGATGCTGTGCGAGTCGGCCCTGGCCTTGGCTCTGCAATTAGATGAACTGCCCGGCGGCCGCAAGCACGGCGGCCTATTGACACCAGCCAGCGGCCTGGGCGACGTGCTGGTCCAGCGCCTGCGCGCGGCTGGCATGACGCTGCAGGTCGATGCTGCCAAACCTTGATTTTTGTTTACACCTACGCAAAGGACTCGCCATGCCCAAGAAAAACACTACCACTTCAGCTGCATCTTCCCGACCCACCGCGCTCGTCACGGGCGCATCTTCCGGCATTGGTGAGGCATTGGCCGGCTGTTTCGCCGCCGCCAAGCACGACGTCATTCTGGTGGCGCGCAGCGAGGGCAAGTTGAAGACCTTGGCCGACATGCTGTCCAGCAAATACGGCGTGTCGGTCAGCGTGCAGCCGTCCGACCTGTCAAAGCCCGGCGCCGCCGAACACCTGTTGGCCACGCTCACGCGCAAGCACAGCAGCGTGGACGTACTGGTCAACTGCGCCGGGGTGTTGGAGCAGGGTGCCTTCACATCGATCGACCATGCCAAGCACCAAGCCATCATCGACCTGAATATCTCGGGCCTCACCGCCATGCTGAGCGCCTTTGTGCCCGGCATGGTCGAGCGGGGCCGTGGGCGGGTGCTTAATGTGGCTTCCATCGCTGCCTTTCAGCCGATACCCATGTTGGCCAGCTATGCCGCCAGCAAGGCCTACGTGCTGTCGCTGTCGGAGTCGTTGGCTGAAGAATTGCGCGATACGGGTGTCACCGTCACCGCGCTGTGCCCCGGCATCACCGCCACCAATATGCTGACCCAGGCGGCCGGTGCCAATGACAAGCTCAGCCAGTTGCCGGGCTTTCTGGTCGCCGACGTGCAAGACGTGGCCGACCTCGCCTTCGCCGCCACCATGCAGGGCGACGCCATTTGCGTGCCTGGCGTCTTCAACCAGGCCGCGATGATTGCCTCACGCGGTACACCCAAGTGGCTGGTGCGGCGCATCGGCGGTCTGATCGGGCGTAAGGCCCTGTAGCGCATCGAGGGAAGTGCCGCGTAAAGCGGCCGAGCGTGGGCCCTAACTTGTTAAGCTATTGGGGATGACGACCAATACCTTCTCACCGCCGTGCGTCGCGCCAGCTGATGTGATCCCAAGCCTGCAGCGCCAGGGGTATGCCGTGCTTGATCCGCAGAGCGTGGCTGCACTCGCCCACGTGGACTTGGCGCAGCTCAACGCCCTGGTACCGAGTTGGAGCGATTTGCCACCGGACCAGTATTTGAAAGACGGAGGCCGCTACCGCCGCCGCCGCCACGCAAGTTACCGTGTGCAGGGCAATGCCGTGTTGGCCGTACCGCACCGCGCGCATTGGCAGCCCCTGGATTACAACGCCTTGCACGGCGGCATGCAGCGCTGGTTTGACCCCGTTGCGGCCAACACCGCGGCCTTGCCGGGGTGGAATGCGCTGTTGCAGGCCCTGGGCGCGCTGTGCTCGCAGCTCAAGGGAAAGCAGCCCTGGTTTGTAGAGGCCCACCAGTTCCGCATTGACACCACCGATGGCATCGGCCGCCCGACACCGGAGGGCGCCCATCGGGATGGCGTTGATCTGGTCGCAGTTTTTCTGGTGGACCGCCAGGGCGTCAAAGGAGGTGAGACGCGGGTGTTTGAAGCGGGCGGGCCCAACGGCCAGCGTTTCACCTTGACCGAGCCGTGGTCGCTGTTGCTGCTGGACGATGCGCGCGTCATCCACGAGTCCACGCCGATCCAGCCGTTGGAAGTTGACGGGCACCGCGATACCCTAGTCGTAACCTTGCGTGCGGACGGTTTTCAAGACGATAGGCCACTTAAACTATCCCCAGAACCGGATTAACCGGTCTAGAGGAAACCTATGTCTTGCTCTCCCGCTGAGCTCAAGAAAAAAAGCGACGAATTCCTGTCGAAATGGAAAGACTGCAAAGACCGCCCTGGCATTGATGGGTTTGTGGAGTTTGCCGTCGCCGTATCGAGCTTCACCGAGTTTCTGGACGCCAAAGGCCTGCCGGGTTTGCACCAGAGCGCCCGTGCGGTGGAGCAGCAAGTGCTGTCCCAGTTTGACCGCTGGAACAGTGACCCCGTGCCCGATGCGCAGATGGGCGATCTGAACGGGCAAATCACCGAATTCAGCCTTCGGATCCAGGCGTTTCTGGACGACAACAACGACCCCAACCCCGAGCGGCGTCTGCACCAAGACAGCGAGGTCATCAACGACCTGCTGCCGGTCAAGAAAATCTGGCTGGTCACCGCAGTGCCCGAGTCCTGGACAGAGGTGGTCACGCAGGCCAGCTTCTTCAATATTCAGGTCGAGGTCTGCGGCCCGGTTTACGACCAGAAGGCGACGCAAGATCCGACCATTGTGTTGGTTGATGCCAATGGTTTGCAACCCACGGCTTTCATCGTACGGGTGCAGGCTTTGCGTGGCCGGTTTTCAGCCAGCAGCATCATTGGGCTCAATCTGCCATCTGACTTCGAAGGTCTTAAGCTGGCCCTGCGCGTGGGTTGCGACTTTTGCTTCCCCGTGCGCACGGCACAGGCCACCGTTATGGCCCGCATTGTCAAGCTGTGCGGCAGCGAAGAAGAGCCACCGTACCGCGTGCTGGTAGTCGAAGATTCCAAGACCGCCAGCATGCTGATCCAGCGCACGCTGAAGGAATCGGGCATCGAGTCGATGGCCATTTCCAAGCCGCAAGAAGTGCTGACCGCGCTGGCCAAGTTCCAGCCCGATCTGGTGTTGATGGACATGTATATGCCGGGTTGTACCGGGGTCGAAGTGACCCGTGTGATCCGCCAGCACGAGGAATTTTTGTCAACGCCGGTGGTGTATCTGTCGGCCGATACCAGTATCGCCTTGCAGGTGGATGCGCTGCGCTTGGGGGGCGACCACTTCCTGACCAAGCCGTTCAACCCGGTGGTACTCAATGCGGTGGTCAAGAGCAAGATCGACCGCTACCGCATTCTGCGCCGCTCGATGTACCTGGACAGCCTGACCGGTCTGCTCAACCACACCAGCTCCAAGCAAAGGGTGGCCGCCGCAGTCAACACGGCGCTGGCCGAAGACACGCCCTTGTGCGTGGCCATGGTGGACATTGACTTTTTCAAGAAGGTCAATGACACCTATGGCCACCCGATGGGTGACCAGGTGATTCGCAGCATGGCCTGGCTGCTCAAGCAGCGCCTGCGCAAGACGGACGCCGTTGGGCGCTACGGCGGCGAAGAGTTTTTGGTGGTCTTGCCGCAGGCCCATGCGGACCGGGCCGCCGAACTGCTGGACCGTATCCGTGTGGATTTTTCGCAGTTCCACCACCCCGTCAAGGCCTCTTCCTTTGCCTGCACGTTCTCGTGTGGCATTGCGCAACTGACCCCCGGCGTCAGCGCACAGGCGCTGGTGAAGCAGGCCGATGAGGCGCTCTATCAGGCCAAACACCAAGGACGCAACCAGATTGTGGTGGGCTAGCGGTACTGGGCGTCACAGTGCGTGCGAGACGATTTTGAAATCCGGGTCTTCGGCGTAGGTCTTGACTGAGAAGCCCAGGCTGCGCATCAGTTTGAGCATACCCGGGTTGTTGGCCAGCACCAGACCGTCGATCTCGGACAATCCCTTGTCCCGCGCAGCATCCATGATGCTGAGCATCAGGCGTGAACCCAGGCCCTTGCCATTGAAGTCGTCAGCCACCACCAACGCAAATTCACAGCTGGATTGGTCTGGGTTGGTGATGTAGCGCGACACGCCCACAATGCGTTCGGTCTCGGTGATCTCGCCACTTGCACCGGCCGTGCGCTGCTTGACAATCGCCACCAGGGCCATCTCACGGTCGTAGTCAATCAACGTAAACCGAGCCAGCATGGTGGCTGGCAACTCGGTGATGCTGGAGACAAAGCGGAAATAGCGGCTCTCTTGAGAGAGGTGGTGCATCAGTTCTTGCAGCATGTGCGCATCGTCCGGGCGGATGGGGCGCACCGAATACTCACCGCCGCCAGGCAGCGGCCACACTTGCTCAAAGCGTGCCGGATAGGGCAGGATGGCCAGATGGTTGTAGCTGCCCGTGCTGCTCGCTTGCGCTGCATGGTCAATCACAATGCGCGCATCGACCGCCACGGCCCCGTGTTCATCGACGATAAAGGGGTTGATATCCATCTCGCGCAACTGGGGCAGTGCACACACCATTTCCGATACGCGTAGCAGCACCTGCTCCAGGGCATCCATGTTGACCGGTGCGTTGCCGCGCCATTCACCCAAGGTCTCGGCCACGCGCGAGCGCTCTATCAAACGGCGTGCCAAGAACTGGTTCAGCGGCGGCAGTTCCATGGCGCGGTCGTTGATCAATTCGATCATGTTGCCGCCGGCACCGAATGCAATCACCGGGCCAAAGGGGTCGTCCGTCACCATGCCAATGTAAATCTCGCGCCCACGTTTGGCACGCGCCATGTTCTGCACCGTAATGCCATTGATGCGCGCATTCGGTTGTAAACGGGCGACGGTCTGCACCATGTCGTTGAAGGCATCGCGCACACCCGTTGCGTTGGCGATGTTGAGCGCCACGCCCTGCACGTCGGACTTGTGGCTGATGTCGGGTGAATCTATCTTTAGCGCCACCGGAAAGCCCAGTTGCGTGGCAATCATCGTCGCTTCGTTGGCGGTGCGCGCCAGTATGGTGGTGGTGACCGGTATGTGGAAGGCCGACAGCAGGGTCTTGGACTCCATCTCGGTCAGCACCTTGCGCCGTTCGGCCAGCACGCTCTCGATCACCAGACGCGCGCCCTCGATGTCGGGCTTGTTCAGTGCAGATAGGGGTGGTGGCGTTTGCTGCAACAGCAACTGGTTTTGGTAGAAGGCAGCCAAGTTGCCAAAGGCACCCACCGCTGCCTCGGGGGTACGAAAACTCGGAATGGCCGCTTCTGTGAGGATGTCACGTGCCGCACCCACAGAAGCGTCCCCCATCCAGCACGACAGCAGAGGCTTGCCGGTACTGCGTTTGGCTTCTGCCAAGGCCGTGGCAATAGATGCCGCATCGCCCCCAACCTTGGGAGAGTAGATGGCCAGCATGCCATCGATCTGGCGGTCTTTTTCGGCAGCGGTGATCGCTGCCATATAGTGTTCAGGGCCCGCGTCTTCGGACAAATCAATCAGATCCGCCAGTGACGCCAACGGCGGCAATTGGGGCTTGAGCGCCGCAGCCGATTCCGCCGACAGCATGCCCAACTGCAAAGAGATTTCATTCACCCAGTCCGCTGCCAGCACGCCGGGGCCACCGCCATTGGTGATGATGGCCAGGCGCTTGCCCACGGGGCGGTAGCGCGAGGCCAGGCATTTGGCGGCGGAAAACAGCGCCACGAACGAGCGCACCCGCACGGCACCGGCCCGGCGCAAGGCGGCATCAAAAACATCGTCGCTACCGACGATGGCGCCGCTGTGGGTTTGGGCCGCCGCATTGCCTGCAGCCTTGCGGCCGGCCTTGAGCACGACCACCGGTTTGGCATTGGCCGCCGAGCGCAACGCACTCATGAAACGTCGGGCATTGTCGATGCCTTCCATGTACACGACGATGCTGTGGGTCTTGGCGTCGTTGGCCAGGAAATCCAGCGTCTGCGCGATGTCGACCGAGGTGTGTGGACCCAGGGAAACCACCGAAGAAAACCCTACACCGTTGCTGCGTGCCCAATCCAGCATGGCCGAAGTCAAGGCACCCGATTGAGACACCAGGGCCAGGCTGCCCGGGTTGGCCAGCGGCCCCGCAGAGGACGCATTGAGCTGCAGTTGCGGTCGCTGCAAACCCAACGAGTTGGGCCCGAGCATGTGGATGCCCTCACGACGGGCAATCTTTTTCAGTTCTGCCGAATGCTCTGCTGTGATGCCACTGGAAATGACCACGGCGGCGCGGCAGGCCATGCGCCCAGCAAGTTCCAAAGCCGCTGCCACATCAGCCGGGGGCAGGGCGATGATGGCCAAATCGGCTTTGGCCTGTGCCAGGTCGGCCAAGGTGCCGCTGGTACGGATGTCCAGATACTGCAACGTGCCGCTGAAGCGCTGTGCACGCAAGGCCTCCACCAGTGCCACCGCCTGGGCAGTCTGTGATGCAGGATCGTCGACGCGGCCGACGAAGACCGCAACCGATTCGGGGGTGAACAGGGGGGTGAGGTAATGTTTGTCCATAGGGTGTTTTAGTCGGCGCCGATCAGCACCTTGACGTGGGCGGCCACGCTGCGCGCCAGAGGGCTCAGCACATACCCGCCTTCCAGGCAGGAGATGATGCGGCCCTTGCAGTGGCGACTGGCAACCCCCATCAATTGCTGTGTGACCCAAGCATAGTCTGACTCGACCAGACCCAGATTGCCCATGTCGTCTTCACGGTGGCCGTCGAACCCGGCCGAAACATAAATCATCTCTGGCGCAAAGGCATCCAGTGCCGGCAGCCAGCGGTGCGTGACGGCGTTGCGAAAGGCCTCACCACCCGAGCGTGAAGGCAGGCCCACGTTGACCATGTTGGTGCCAGTGGCGTTGTCGCCGCTGAAGGGGTAAATACCTTGTTCAAAAATGGAGCACATCAACACGCGATCGTCACCGCGAAAAATGTCTTCACTGCCATTGCCGTGGTGCACGTCAAAGTCGATCAAGGCCACGCGTTGGATGCCGTGTTCGGCCAGTGCATGGCGTATACCCACTGCAATATTGTTGAAGAAACAAAAACCCATGGCGGCACTACGCTCGGCATGGTGGCCCGGCGGGCGCACGCAGCAAAAAGCGGAGGGTGCTTCGCCCGATAGCACCAAATCGGTGGCCTGCACCACTGCACCGGCTGCCCGCAATGCGGCCTGGATGGTGAACGGGTTCATTTCAGTGTCGGGGTCCACGCGGTGGTAGCCCTCTTTGGGCGACGCGTCCATCAGCTCCGCCACATATCGCGACGAGTGCGCATGCGCCAACTGCGCGGTCGTGGCCAGTGGCGCATCGTAGGGGTGCATATAGTCCAACAGCCCCTTGGTCAGCAGCATGTCGTTGATGGCTGCCAGCCGCTGCGGACATTCCGGGTGGTCGGGTCCCATCTCGTGGCGGGCGCAGTCGGCATGGGTGATGTAGGCGGGCAGCAAATGGGATTCCACAATGGTGGCACGTGCAAAGTGCCCGCAACCTTAGACCAGTTTAGAGTCTTCCCGGTTTGGTGTCTTGACCTAGAGCAACTATGAAGAAAAAATGCATCTAGCCCTCGTGGAATATACAAGTAATGCTATGTTTATAGTAGCTTTGTGTGGCAGAGCAGGCGTTGCACGCCAGCGAATGTGCGGGGCTGATGAGCGGATACCCGATCCGCCTGCGGAGGGGATTGTTGGTGAGAATAGGGGTCGGCGGGGGTGTAGCGCTTGGTCAGTTGTACTGCGATTGCCGACATAGCCCAGATGGGACAGCAGCAGCTCGATGGGCTGCGACAGGCTCCGGCTTACGTAAAGGCAACCGGGCGCGCAAGCGATCCGAGTTGACCGCCATGTTAAAGGTTGTGCAACGCATGGCTAGTTCTTTGACGAAGAAGCTGGACGAGAAAATGGGGTTGCCGCTTGGCTGGGGGCTACCGATTGCAATGGCTGCTTTGGCAGTGGCTGCGCATTTGTTGGGGTCGCTATTGTTGATCGCAATTCACCTCGGATGGCGATGGTAGTTTGCACGATGGCGCTTGCTAGGGCTGCAATCGTCAGCGCCATTACCCACCACTGCAACTTTGAGTTTTTAGCGTCGAGTGCGGTGATGTGAGATTGCAGCGAGTTGATGTGCCGCTGCAAAAGAATGTTGTTGATGGTGATGCTTCGGATTACGTCGCGGTGTTGCGTACCAGTGTTGATATTGTTTTGGTTTGAAAGGCCATGAAGATGCTCAAGCAAAGTTTCGTTGTCCTGCGTCAGAACAGCCTTAGTGAGAAAGGCTGTGTGTGCAGTTTCATAATTGTCGAGAACGCTCACAGTAAGACCATTAACGTGATGTAGTTAGGTCAGCCCGGTTGACACATACGGAGCTTGACGATACATCTTTTCCGGAAAAGGAGGTGAAACCCGCTTGTGCGTTGACTTTGCGATGCATAGGTTGAACAAAAATCAGGTACAAATTTTCCATGAAACCCGGTATGCCACCAAAACTGCCCGGCCACGCTTTGGGCCAAAATGCGACCAAGTTCGGTGCGCGCACTATAGCCTGAATAGGATACTGAACAACACTTGATTGGGCGCCATTGCTAGCCCAATGACCGGTCTGCGGCAACTTCGTGACCGGCCACTAGCGGGCTTCAGTTTTCGCGTGCTACAGCTCCCCTTAAGGCAGATGGTGGGGTTTGCGGGCGCAGGCCGCAGTCGCGGTTGCCACGCAGCACGCTTCGCAATCACCGTCTTAACGCAGTAGAGCCAGTGCGTCAACCCAGCCGCCCGCGAGGCGAGTCGGAGAACGCAAGCCACGCTGGCCGCCTTGCGCGAGACATCGGTATAAAGTGCATTCGAAAAATCGCCCTCTAGCCCTCGTGGAAAGGGCATAGTGTGCTATCAAAATTGAAGCAATCGCCTGCTAGAGGTTGCTACATACGTTCAAAAATCGCAGCGATACCCTGGCCACCGCCAATGCACATGGTCACCAAGGCGTAGCGGCCCTGGATGCGCTGCAACTCGTACAAGGCCTTGACCGTGATCAGCGCACCGGTGGCGCCAATCGGGTGGCCCAGCGAAATGCCCGAGCCATTGGGGTTGACCTTGGCAGGGTCCAGACCCAGATCGCGGCTGACGGCACAGGCTTGAGCGGCAAAGGCT
>JBBQBG010000144.1:0-9873 GCA_038317285.1 Burkholderiales bacterium
CGATTGGACAAGGCCCGCAACATGCGCTTGGCGTCTTCGGCATCCACAGGCTTACCAAAAATGGTTTGCCCCATGGCGACTGTGGTATCGGCACACAAAATGGGTGCAGGCAGCAGGTTACGACGTATCAAGCGCGCTTGGGCGGCTTGCAATTTTAGGGCAGTGACCCGCTGCACATAGGTCTTCGGTGCCTCGTTGCGCAACACTTCTTCCAGCGCCTCAGCGTCCTCCTCTGCATCGGGCAACAACAGCGCATGGCGCACGCCCAGTTGGTCCAGCAGCTGGCTGCGCCGCGGGCTTTGCGATGCGAGGTAGATGAAATCGGGAACAGTAGTCATGGAATGAGCACCGCCGGGCCGCCCCAAGGCGCGAAGGCCCCCTTGGGGGGCAGCGATGTACACGAAGTGACGAGCGTGGGGGCCATATTATTCGCGGTGATAGGGGTGGTTGGCATTCACCGACCAAGCGCGGTAAAGCTGTTCAATCAACAAGACACGGGCGAACGCATGCGGCAAAGTCAGATCGGACAGGCGGATGCGCTCGTGCGCGGCCTGGCGGAATGCGGGTTCGAGCCCATCGGGCCCACCAATAATCAGTGCCACATCGCTGCCACCGAGTTGCCAGTCTTTGAGCTTGGACGCTAGCGCCATCGTCGTCACAGTAGTGCCGCGCTCATCGAGCGCCACAATGCGCGCGCCTTTGGGAATGGCTGCTTCTATGCGCGCGCGCTCTGCAGCGTAAAGCGTTTCCAGCGTTTTAGAGCCGCGGGGCTCTGTTTTGACAGCCTTGAGCTCGATTTTGAGCTCATGTGGGAAGCGCTTGGCGTAGTCATCCCAGGCCGTTTGCGCCCAATCGGGCACCCGCTGTCCGACGGCGACTATGATGAGCCGCACAGGCGGTTCAGGCTTTGCGGACGGCGGTTTTCTTGGCCAGGACCTTCTTGGCCGCTGGCTTTGCGGTCGATTTTGCTGCGGCCTTTGCGGGGGGCTTGCCTACGACCGTGCGCTTGGCAGTTACTGGCACCTTTTTGGCGGCAACTTTTTTAGCGGGAGCTGCAGCACCAGACGGAGCAGCAGATTTGGCTGCAGGCTTGGCCGTTGTGGATTTGCGTGCAGGTGCCTTGACCTTCGCCGCCTTATCTGCGTCTTTCTTCATCTGCGCCTTGGACGGGAAGGCCTCGGCCACACCAATCTTGGCGGCGTTGGAGCGCTTCAATGTCGGCTCTACCTTGGGCGCAGCCTTGACCGGCTTGGCGCTTTCGGCCATCGCAGGCTTGGATGCGCCCAGTTTGAGGCGTACCGGCTTTTCGCCCCACAACTCTTCCAGGTTGTAGTACTGGCGGAAGGTGGGCTGCATGATGTGCACCACGGCCTGGCCGCAATCCACAATGATCCACTCGCCATTTTCTTCACCTTCAATCCGGGGTTTGTCAAAGCCGGCTTCGCGCACGGCATCCCGGACGCTGGCGGCCAAGCCTTTGGTTTGGCGGTTAGAAGTACCTGAAGCGATGATGACCCGTTCGAACAATGCAGACAAATGCTCTGTGTCAAACACCTGAATATCCTGGGCTTTGACGTCTTCCAGACCATCTACGATGGCACGTTGGAGCTTGGTAATGTCTTTTTTGGCAACGGTAGATGTATTCATCAGGCAGTTCGGTAAAGGTGGTGTTGGGCAATATAACGCGCAACGGGATCAAAAACCAGTGGGGCAGCGGCTTGGCCGTGGGCCAAACGCAGGCGGACATCGGTAGCACTGACCTCCATAAGAGGCATTTCTAGCCGTCGCGAGCCCGGAATCAAAGAGGGTAACGCATTAAATATGCCTCCAGCCCTCGTGGAATCGGCGCGTCCAGCTACATATATTGTAGCTAAACCAGGAATCTCGCTAAATCGGTGCCAAGAAGACCAAGCCTGTGCCTGGTCTTCACCCAAAACCAGAAATAGCTGGGACCCAGGGAATTCGGTGCGCATTTCCAACAAAGTGTCCACGGTGTAGCTGGGCCCGGCGCGCAAGGTTTCGCGGTGGTCCACCACCACGCAGTCCAGTTGGGCAAAAGCCAAATGTGCCATTTCCAAACGATGGATCGCAGGCGTCAGGCTGCGGCTCTTGTGGTACGCATGACCGGTGGGTATGACAAACAACACGTCCAGCCGCAGCTGTTGAATGGCTGCCTGGGCCAAGGCAACGTGGGCGATATGGGGCGGATCAAACGCGCCACCAAACACGCCGATGCGCCGCGGCAATGCTGCTGCCATGCTCAGACCACCCAGTCTCGCCGGGGCAAGAATTGGGTGTAAAGGGACGCCTCAGGCGTGCCGGCCGCGGGGACCGACTGGTAGGCCCAGCTAGCTAGCGGTGGCATGGACAACAAAATGGATTCGGTGCGGCCACCGGACTGCAAGCCAAAGTGTGTGCCCCGGTCCCACACCAGATTGAACTCCACATAGCGCCCCCTGCGATAGAGCTGGAAGTTGCGTTCGCGTTCGCCATAGGCTATGCCTTTGCGGCGCTCCACAATGGGCATATACGCGCCCAAGAACGCATCGCCCACAGCCTGCATCAGCGCAAAGCCATTCTCGAAACCGCCCTCCGCGAAATCGTCATAGAAAATACCGCCAATGCCGCGCTGCTCATCACGGTGCTTCAGATAAAAGTATTCGTCGCACCACTGCTTGAAATGCGCGTACTTGTCGGCGCCAAACGGCTGCACCGCATCGCGGCAGGTGGCGTGGAAATGGCAGGCGTCGTCCTCAAAGCCGTAAAACGGCGTCAAATCCATGCCGCCACCAAACCAGCACACCGCCTCTTGGCCGGGGTGCCCCGCCGAGATCATCCGCACATTCATGTGCACCGTGGGCACATAGGGGTTGCGCGGGTGGAAGACCAGCGACACACCCATGGCTTCAAACGGAGCACCTGTCAACTCCGGCCGGTGCTGGGTTGCAGACGGTGGCAACTTGGGCCCGCGCACATGCGAGAAGCCGCAACCGGCGCGCTCAAACACCGCGCCGCCTTCCAGGATGCGGGTGATGCCGTTGCCTTGCAACGGCTCCCCTGGGGCCTTTTCCCATGCATCCGATACAAATACCTGATCGCCTCTATCTGCTGCCGCCACGGCAGCCGTGATGCGCTCTTGCAGCCCTGTCAAATAGGCACGGACTTGCCCCACACGCCCATCACTCATCGGCCTGCCTTGTTGTCAGAACCAGGCTTCATGGCCCTGTGGCCAATATCCTGACGATATTGCATGCCATCGAAACGGATGCCTTGGATGGCGTCGTAGGCCACCTGGCGCGCGGCCTTGGCGTTTTCGGCCAAAGCGGTTACGCACAAGACGCGTCCACCACTCGTGACGGTCGCCCTATCGCGGGCCTCGGTACCGGCATGGAACACCATGCACGTCTCTTGCGCGGCTGGCAGACCAGTGATGGCGTCGCCCTTGCGCGGTGTCATCGGGTAACCAAAAGCGGCCAGCACCACGCCCAAGGCAGTACGGCGGTCCCAATCCAACTCCAAATCAGCCAATCCTCCGTGCTCGGTGGCGGCCAACATCACATCGACGAAGTCGGTCTTGAGCCGCATGAGAATCGGCTGCGTCTCCGGGTCGCCCATGCGGCAATTGAATTCCAAGGTTTTGACTTGGCCTTGTGGGTCGATCATCAAACCGGCGTACAAAAAGCCGGTATAGGGAATGCCGTCTTGCTCCATGCCCTTGAGCGTGGGCAGAATGATCTCACGCATAGCGCGGGCATGCACCTGGGGCGTGACCACCGGTGCGGGCGAATAGGCACCCATGCCACCGGTGTTGGGGCCTTTGTCGTCGTCGAGCAGGCGCTTGTGGTCTTGGCTAGTGGCCAGCGCCAACACGTCTTTGCCATCGCACAGCACCATGAAACTGGCTTCTTCGCCTTCCAGAAACTCTTCAATCACCACGCGGGGCACGGCCTGGCCGCCCTCGCCCGCGTTGTGCAGCACGCCCAGTTTATTGTCCAGCAGCATGAAGTCGATGGCGGCGTGGGCCTCGTCCAGCGTCATCGCCACGACCACGCCTTTGCCTGCGGCCAAGCCGTCTGCCTTGACCACAATGGGCGCACCCATGCGCTTCACATAGGCGTGGGCGGCTACTGGGTCGGTAAAGGCCTCGTATGCAGCGGTAGGGATGTTGTGCCGCTGCATGAAGGCCTTGGAGAAGGCTTTGGAGCTTTCCAGCTGGGCGGCGGCCTTGGTGGGGCCAAAAATGCGCAGGCCGTGTGCGCGGAATTCGTCCACCACACCCGCCGCCAAAGGGCCTTCGGGGCCAACCACGATCAGGCCAATTTTGTTCTCCTGTGCCCACTCGCGCAGTGCCACCACGTCGGTGATCGGCACGTTCTTCAGACGGCTGTCCAACGCGGTGCCGCCGTTGCCAGGCGCCACATAGACCATTTGGACCTTGTCGGACTCAGCCAACTTCCAGGCCATGGCGTGCTCACGGCCGCCTCCCCCAATCACCAACACATTCATAAGGCCTCCCTATCCGCCGTCAGGCAGTTGCAGTTATTGTTGTCTATAGCGCAGCGTTGTGGAAGATTTCTTGGGTGTCGTCCAGGTCTTCCAGCACGTCCAACAGTTTTTGCATGCGCAGCGCATCGTCACCACTGAGCTCTATCGTGTTCTCGGCCCGCATGGTGACGCCGGCTACTTCTGCCGAAAACCCGGCCCGCTCCAAAGCCTGCTTGACGGATTCGTAATCGGCGTAGGCGGTCAAGACTTCGATGGCGCCGTCGTCATCGGTGACCACGTCTTCGGCGCCGGCCTCCAGAGCCACTTCCATCATCTTTTCTTCATCGGTTCCGGGTGCAAAAATCAGCTGCCCGCAGTGCTTGAACTGGAAAACGACCGAGCCCTCGGTACCCATATTTCCGCCATGTTTGCTGAACGCGTGACGCACTTCGGCCACGGTGCGCACCTTGTTGTCAGTCATGGTGTCTACGATGATGGCAGCGCCGCCAATACCGTAACCTTCGTATCGGATCTCCTCGTACACAATGCCTTCGAGCGTTCCCGTTGCCTTGGCAATGCCGTACTTGACGTTTTCGGCTGGCATATTGGCGGCTTTGCCCTTTTCCACAGCAAGGCGTAGACGCGGGTTTATGCTCAGATCGCCCCCGCCCAAACGCGCGGCGACCATGATCTCACGCATCACCCGCGTCCAGATACGCTGACGCTTCTCGTCCTGGCGACCCTTGCGGTGCTGAATATTGGCCCATTTGCTATGTCCTGCCACGTGAAATCCTTTGAAAATTCGTTACGCTACAGGCTCAATTGTACTTTTTGAGAATCCGATGGCCGCTCTTGACAACACCCACGACGACACCAGCATCCTGATTGCACAACATGGCGACATCCAGTGCTGTCTGCTACCGAACAAAGCCAACCGCCATGGCCTTATCACCGGCGCCACCGGCACCGGCAAAACCATCACGCTGCAGACCATGGCCGAAGGCTTTTCGCGCCTGGGCGTACCGGTGTTTATGGCCGACGTCAAGGGCGACCTGACCGGCATCTCGCAAGCTGGCAGCTCCAGCCCCAAACTGGCCAAGCTGCTCGAAGAGCGCAAATTGCCCGAGCCCGCCTATCAGGCTTTCCCTACCACGCTGTGGGATGTGTTTGGCGAACAAGGTCACCCCGTGCGCGCAACCGTCAGCGACCTGGGGCCCCTACTGCTGGCCCGCATGCTGAACCTGAACGAAACCCAGGCCGGCGTGCTGCAACTGGTGTTCAAGATTGCCGATGACGACGGCCTGCTTCTGCTGGACATGAAAGACCTGCGCGCCATGTGCCAAGACGTGGGCGACAACGCCAGCAAGTACACCACCGAATACGGCAACATCAGCGCCGCCAGCATCGGCGCCATCCAGCGCGGGCTGATGCAGATCGAAGCCCAAGGCGGAGAGAAATTCTTTGGTGAGCCCATGCTCAATATCGCCGACTTCATGCAGACGGATGACAAGGGCCACGGCGTGGTCAACATCCTGGCCGCTGACAAGCTGATGAACGCACCCCGCCTGTACGCCACCTTTTTGCTGTGGATGCTGAGCGAGTTGTTCGAAACCCTGCCCGAGGTGGGTGACCTGGATAAGCCCAAGATGGTGTTCTTCTTCGACGAAGCCCACCTGTTGTTCAACGACGCGCCAAAGGTGTTGCTGGAACGCATTGAGTTGGTCGTGCGCTTGGTGCGCAGCAAGGGCGTGGGTGTGTATTTCGTCACCCAAAATCCGCTGGACATCCCCGATACCGTGCTGGCGCAGCTGGGCAACCGCGTGCAACACGCGCTGCGTGCCTTCACGCCGCGTGACCAAAAGGCCGTGAAATCTGCCGCAGACACCATGCGACCCAACGATGGATTGGACATTTGCACGGCCATCACCGAGCTGGCCGTGGGCGAAGCCTTGATCAGCTTTCTGGACGACAAGGGCCGCCCCTGCCCGACCGAGCGCGTCTATGTGCTGCCGCCGTCTAGCCAGATCGGCCCGATCACCCCGGGACAACGCCAGGCGCTTTTGGCAGAGTCGTTGGTAGCGGGCGTGTACGAGAAGGCGGTGGACCGGGATTCTGCGTTTGAAGCGCTCAAGGGGCGCACCCAGGCTCGCCAGCCGGCCGGAACAGTCGCACCCACGAACATCCCCAGTCCTGTACCGGTTGCACCATCACCGGCGCAAACCGGCACGACCGCAAGTACGCCGGCGCCTGCTGCGCCCGAGAAGAGCATTTTCGGCACCATTGGCGACATGCTGGGCGGCGGCACACGCCGCACGCGCACCAGCGTGGGCGAGCAACTGGCACGCAGCGCCGCAAGTTCGATTGGGCGGGAGGTGGGGCGGCAGATTATTCGGGGGGTGCTGGGAGGGATATTTGGTGGGTCCAAGCGGTAAGCTTGGCGGGACGCTCGCCATATCAAGGGTCAGTCAACCCAACGGTCGCCGTGGACGTGCCGCCTTTACCATCACTGATCGTGTACGTGAACGAGTCGGTCCGGAACTGGTTCTTGGGAGTGAAGACGATGTAAGGGCCGACAATCTTGACCGTACCGTTGCCGCCCACAGGCTGCGTCACAGAAATAATGGTCAGCGGGTCACCGTCAGCGTCGGAGTCATTGGTCAGCACGGGCAACGTCGTGTCGGAGGTCGAGCCGACCAGGTAGGAGTCGGTTTGCGCAACCGGCGCATGGTTGGCCTGTGTCACCTGGATTTGCACCGTTGCAGTGCTTGTCGCACCTTGGCCGTCTTTGACCACATACGTAAAGCTGTCCTGGCCCGAATAGTTGCTCGGAGCGACATACACCACCTGACCGCCCTCCAAACGGACCTGTCCCTTACCGGCTGCGCTGACCGATGCCACGGTCAACACATCGCCAGCGTCCAGGTCGCTGTCATTGCCCAACACCGCCAACACGGTGGTGCTACCGCTGACGACGCTGTAACTATCGTTCTGCGCCACCGGCGCGCGGTTAGCCCAGGTGCGGCTGACACTTTCGGTTTGGGTTTCTTCCTTGCTGCGGTAGACATCTACGGTCCGCTTGTGGGTCGTGGGCGCGCGCAAGGCACGGCGCAACCAGACGGGCTCCTGCTCGATCACTTCGCGCTGGTAGGTCACAGGCGCCGGGGCTGGTGCGGCTTCGCCAGGAATCGTCTTGGCGGGAATCTGAACAATCTCCTCTTGCTCGGATAGGTTCACAAATTCCAGCTCGACCCGTCGGTTCTTGCTGCGTGTTTCGGCCTTCGGAGCAAATTTAGGGTCTGCGCTGCCTTTGCCTTCCAAAATAGCGGCGTCAGCGGCAATCGCTCCGGCGGCAACGAGGTAGTCACGCACTGCAGTGGCTCGCATCATCGACAAGCGCAGATTGAATGTTTGCGTGCCCAGATCACAGGTGTGGCCCACGATGTGCACTTTTCCGTCACGCCGGCCGCTCTTCAGCATCTCGGCAATTTTGTCCAGCTCAGCGCGCGCCACCGGCGTCAATTTCGCACTGGAAATTTCGAAGAATGCATCGCTGGTCATGGTGGCTTTGGTCAGCACCATCCGGCGTTCCGTAGAAGCAGGAATCACGGTGGGAGCAACGGTCAATGCGGCGCTGGCTGCTGGCGATGGTGGCTGAACGGCAACCATGCGGAACATGCGCTCGGGCCGGGTGTTTTTTGCACCAAAACTGTAGCGATAGGTCAACATGGCACGGGTGTTCTCGCGCTCGACCTCGGCATCACCGGATTTGCGCAGCAAATCGAACTGCACGCCGATGCTATGCGGTGTGCCCACAAAGTATTTATCCAACGTCAGCGACACGCCGCTTTGCTGGGCGTTGCCGCGACCCCATTCATAGTCCAGACCTGCCGTGATACGGACATCACTGCCGTCGAAATAGTGACCGGAACGCAGCCCTACTCCGTAGTCGTAGGCACGTTCAAACAAATGCGTGGTCACCACGCGGGTGACCGCATCCTGGTAGACACGGCCGCCTTCGGTTCCATTGACTTGTGTCACCGTGCTGGCGTTGCTTTGGGATACCAACCTGCGGTCACTGACGCCGCGGCTCAGGTAGGCGTTGCCAAACCAATTGGCCTTCTCCATGCCGGCACCGAGGGTGAGCTTGCGGTCGGCGGTGTCGTTCTGGTCAAACGCCACGAAATACTTGTGTACGGCATCCCCGGTCATTTGGTGGAAGCTAAGCTTGGCACCCCCGGCAGACCGCGAAACCCAGCCTTCGGCGAGCCACGCACTGTCGGCACTTTCACTAAGTACACCCGACAGCTCACCTTGGAAGTAACCCCCATTCGCATATCCCAATGCGACCTGAGCGGTGTCACCTGCATACAGCCAGCGTCCCTCAGACTGGGGTACCGCAGTAGTCTGTGCCACAACGGGCAATACAGAGAATGGCGCAAGCAGCGAAAGCAACAGGTGAGAAGCAGTACGACGAGGGTGTGGGTTTTTGGCCATTGGAGGGACTCACGGGAAAGCAAAGAAGAAGCGACCGCATCACGCGGTGGGCGAAAGGGCAGGATTCTAACTGCGTGTTTGGCATCGTCCCAGGCCTTGCGCGCAGCGGCTGAGCAAGAATGCTCTGAAGTGCGTTAGAGTTTGGCAAGCCTAAACTCAGCCCTTTCCTATCTACTTTCACCAATAGCCCAGCACATGACCCCCCTAAACCCCGAAGCCCGCGCCAACGTCCACCTGATCGACCACCCGCTGGTGCAGCACAAGCTGAGTCTGATGCGCAACAAAGAGGCCAGCACCAACAGCTTCCGTCGCCTGCTCAATGAGCTCTCCAGCCTGATGGCTTATGAGGTGACGCGAGATATGGCGCTGCAAGACGTGGAGATCCAGACACCGCTGGAGACCATGAACGCCAAGATGATTGATGGCAAGAAGCTGGTGTTTGTCAGCATCTTGCGTGCGGGCAACGGCATTTTGGATGGCGTGCTGTCGGTGGTACCCGGGGCGCGCGTGGGCCACATCGGCCTATACCGCGACCCCAAGACACTGCAGGCGGTGGAGTACTACTTCAAGATGCCCAAGAACATGGAAGAGCGCGACATTGTGGTGGTCGACCCGATGCTGGCAACCGGCAACTCTGCCGCCGCTGCCGTGGCGCGCCTCAAGGAGTGCAAGCCCAAGTCGATCAAGTTCCTGTGCCTGCTGACCTGCCCAGAGGGCATCAACACCATGTACAAAGCGCACCCCGATGTGCAGATCTTCACCGCGGCGATTGACCGGGAGCTGAACAGCCATGGCTATATCCTTCCGGGTCTGGGTGACGCGGGCGACAGGATTTTCGGAACACAGTGACACTAAGTCATTGAATTTATTGAATGTTCAATGTATTATTTGAAA
>JBBQBG010000145.1:0-9844 GCA_038317285.1 Burkholderiales bacterium
CGCGTGGAGAACGGTGGCATGGAGCCCGGCGTGGTGCCTCCCACATCCGCGTGGTGGCCGCGTGACCCGACGTAAAACGTAGGTTGACCGTCCAGATAGACCGGCGTGATGACGGTGATATCCGGCAAATGCGTGCCGCCATGGTAGGGGTCGTTCAGCACATAAACGTCGCCGGGCTGCATGGTGGCGGCGTTCTCGCGCACCACGGTCTTGATGCTCTCACCCATGCTGCCCAAATGCACCGGCATATGCGGCGCGTTGGCAATCAGGTTGCCCACTGCATCGAACAGCGCGCAGCTAAAGTCCAGGCGCTCCTTGATGTTGACCGAGTAGGCGGTGTTCTGCAATTGCAGCCCCATTTGCTCGGCGATGTTCATGAAGAGGTTGTTGAACACTTCCAGCAACACCGGGTCCACCGTCGTGCCCACTGCAAATTTTATAGCACGCTTTTCAATGCGGACGAGGGCTAGGTGGTCAAACTCTGTAAGCGTTGCCTGCCAGCCGGGCTCTACCACGGTGGTCGCGTTCTTCTCGGCGATGATGGCCGGGCCAGGAATGACGTCGCCAGGACGCAGATCTTCGCGCACCACCAACGATGCCTCAACCCACGCGCCGCCCGAGTACATGCGGACGCGCTCGCGCACGGCCCCGCTGGCTTGCAGGTCACGTGGCGCATGCACGGCGTGGCGAGGCTCTTCGGGCGCGTCGCCCGCGATGACAGCCTCTACCGACACGGCTTCTACGATAAGGCCCTTGCCGTCCATCAAGAAGGCAAAACGCTGACGGTAGGCGGCCTCGAAGCGTGACCGAATCTCTTCGACAAAGCGCTCGCGCTGCGCCGGGCCGCCCCAAGCAAGCGAAGCCCCCTCGGGGGGCAGCGCAGTACGCGCAGCGACAAGCGTGGGGGCCTCATTCCATTGCACCACTAGCGCCGCGTCACTGCCCTCATAGCGCACATGTACACGGCGGTGGGTAGTGATGGCGCCATGGTTGACCTGCTGGCGCGTCAGTTCGCCCTCAGCCTGTGCCGACAGCTCATCCAACTGGACCACGATAGCGGCCAACGCATCGGACGTCAGTTTGACTTCGACCGCCCGCTCGCGTATCACCGACTGGTCGGCCAGGCCCATGCCATAGGCGCTCAGCACGCCAGCCAGTGGGTGCACAAACACACGGGTCATGCCCAGCGCGTCGGCCACCAGGCAGGCGTGCTGACCACCGGCGCCGCCAAAGCATTGCAGCGTGTAGCCGGTGACGTCGTAGCCACGGGCTACCGATATCTTCTTGATCGCATTCGCCATCTGTTGCACGGCAATGTTGATGAAACCTTCGGCCACTTCTTCAGCGGGCAAGCCCGCCTTCGTCGCCAAGTCCGCAAACTGGGTTTGCACGGCGTCCAGGCTCAGGGCTTCGTCGGCCTTGCGGCCGAACACCTTGGGGAAATAGCGCGGCTGAATCTTGCCCAGCATCACGTTCGCATCGGTCACCGCCAATGGGCCACCACGGCGGTAACTGGCGGGGCCCGGATTGGCCCCCGCGCTCTGCGGCCCCACGCGAAAACGCGAGCCATCAAACGCCAACAATGAGCCGCCGCCCGCCGCCACGGTGTGGATGCTCATCATCGGCGCACGCATGCGCACACCGGCCACCTGGGTTTCAAACTCACGTTCAAACTCACCGGCGTAGTGGCTCACATCGGTAGACGTGCCGCCCATGTCAAAGCCAATCGTCTTCTCAATCCCAGCGATGGCCGCCGTGCGGGCCATGCCGACAATGCCACCGGCCGGTCCACTCAAAATCGCATCCTTGCCCTGGAAGCTGTGTGCGTCGGTCAGTCCGCCAGACGACTGCATGAAGAACAGTTTGACGCCCGGCATCTCGCCAGCCACCTGCTCGACATAACGGCGCAGGATCGGCGACAGGTAGGCATCGACAACCGTCGTGTCGCCCCGGCTGACGAACTTCATCATCGGGCTGGTTTCATGCGACGTGCTGATCTGCGTAAAGCCTATCTCCTGCGCCATGCGCTTGGCCGCCAGCTCGTGCGCGGTGTAGCGGTAGCCGTGCATAAATATGATCGCAACGCTGCGTAGCCCTCGTCCATATTGCGCAAGCAGCTCCTCTTTTAATAGCGACTCGTTCAGTGCTTCGACCACATCACCGTGCGCGCCCACGCGTTCATAGGCTTCCACCACAGCGCTGTACAGCAATTCAGGCAACTGGATATTGCGGTCGAAAATGCGGGGGCGATTTTGGTAAGCGATGCGCAGCGCATCCCTAAAGCCGCGTGTCGTGACCAGCAGTGTGGGCTCGCCCTTGCGCTCCAGCAGCGCGTTGGTGGCCACGGTCGTGCCCATCTTGACACAGGCCACACGGTCAGGAGTCACGGGCTCGCCCTTCTTGAGCCCCAGCAGGTGGCGTATGCCAGCCACTGCCGCGTCTTTGTACTGCTCGGGGTTTTCGCTCAGCAGCTTGTGGGTCACCAGCGTGCCGTCGGGGCGCTTACCCACCACGTCGGTGAATGTGCCGCCACGGTCAATCCAGAATTGCCAAAGGTTTTTGTCGTGGGTCGTAGAAGTTTGCATGGGGATTTTCCTGAAGGATAGAAGACTACAGGTTTAGTTGAAATAGTAGGGAACAAAAATATCACTGGCGGCGTGCCCGACCGTGCGCACCCATTCCCTGGAAAACCGCTCGCCCAGGCGTTTGATATCGGTTTCCAGGTCGCTCGAAAGACGTTCAATCTTGATTCCGTTGCTTTGCAACTCCTTCGTGGAGCTTGCGGCAACAGCCTCGCTGGTTGACCAGCCTCTGGTCTCGGCTTGCGCAGCCGCTATCAGCACGGTAGCACGGGCCTCGGGGCTCAGTGCATCAAAATTCTTGGCGTTGACAAACACAATGTTTTTGGGGAACCAGGCATTGATTTCATAGTAGTACTTGATATGCCCCCAGACCTTGTTCTCTACGCCCGTGACAGCCGAGGTGATCATCCCGTCCACGCGCCCTTCACTCAAGGCGCTTCCAACATCGACCATGGGCACGTCCACGGCGGTCGCGCCCAGCATCTCTGCAATGCGCACGGTGGTTTGGTTGTAGGTGCGCATCTTCATGCTCTTGAAGTCGGCGGCCGATCGAATCGGGCGTGTGGAATACAGCCCTTGGGGAGGCCACGGCACGGCGTACAGAATCTTCAACCCGTGGCTGGCAAACTCACGCTCCATACCGGGTCGTTGCAGTTTCCAAAGCTTTAGCGCACTTTTGTAGGAGCCCACGACGAAGGGTATGGAGTCCGCACCGGCAATCGGAATGTCTTTCACCATGCTCGTCATGATGGTCTCGCCTGCGTCCACCTTGCCGTCCTGCACCGCCTGGCGGATGTCATTGAGCTTGAACAGGCTACCGTTGGGCGCCAATTCAAACTTGAGCTTGCTGCCCGTAGCGACCTCCACATCGCGCCCGAACTGGGCGAGGTTCTCCGTATGAAACGACTCGGCCCGGTAGCCGGTAGCAAGCTTCCAGGTGGTTTGGGCGTGCGTAACCGAGGCCGCGCACAGCGCCGCAATCAAGAAGAGTTTCATTGGAATCTCCGAAGAGGTTAAAGGCAACCTGGTACCCCCAGGCGGGGACTAGCCCTAGCTCATGTTGCGCGGCATCCACAGAACAATGTCGGGTACGAAGTAGGTCAAAAACACCATCACCACCATCACCATAAAGAAGGGGGCAGCAACTTTGGCCAGGTACATAAGCTGCTTCTTGGTCAGCCCTTGCAGCACAAACAGGTTGAAGCCAACCGGTGGCGTGATCTGCGCCATCTCCACCACCAACACAATGAAGATACCGAACCAAATCAAATCGAAACCAGCCTTCTGCACCGTGGGCAGCAAGACCGACATGGTCAGCACCACCATGGAAATACCATCCAGAAAGCAGCCCAAAATTACGAAGAAAACAATCAGCAATGCAATCAGCATCAGGGGCGACAGGTTGAGCCCGCCGATGAACTCGGCCAGGTGACGGGGCAAGCCAATAAAGCCCATCGCCAGTGTCAAAAAGGCAGCCCCCGCCAATATCAGACCAATCATGCAGTACACGCGGCAGGCGGCCATCAGCCCGGCTTTGAACGTAGACCATGTGAGCGTGCGCTCTATGCCCGACAGCAACAGCGAGCCCGCTACACCCAAGGCCGCCGCTTCGGTAGCCGTGGCAATGCCCGAATAAATGGAGCCCAATACCAAGGCAATGAGCGTCACAACCGGAATCAGGTTGCGGCCCTCGTAAATCTTTTGCGCGAAGGTCAACGAAGCATCGGCTGCGGGGATTTTTTCCTTGTTGAACAGCGACCACACGATGATGTAGCCACTGAATAGAGTTGCCAATACCAAGCCCGGAATAACCCCTGCGATAAACAGCTTGGCAATGGACACATTGGCGGCTACCCCATAGACAATCATGATGATGGACGGCGGGATCAGCAGCCCTAAAGTGCTGGCGCCCGCCAGTGTGCCGATGGAGATGTCTTCTGGGTAGCCGCGCTTTTTCAGCTCTGGCAGGGATATCTTGCCAATGGTGGCGCAGGTGGCAGCGCTGGAGCCGGACACGGCGGCAAATATCGTGCTGCCAATCACATTGACATGCAACAAACGCCCGGGCAACCAACCCAGCCACGGGGCCAGGCCCTTGAACAGACCTTCGGACAGCTTGCTGCGAAACAGGATTTCTCCCATCCACAAAAACAGCGGCAGTGCGGATAGCGTCCAACTGGAGGTCGAACCCCAGATCGTCAGCAGCATGGAGTCACCCACGGGCCTTTGGGTAAACAGCTCCATGGCGATCACCGCTACGCCCAACAGCGACAGACCAATCCACAGGCCAGAGCCCAGCACAATGAAGAGCATCACGATCAATGCCCCTGCGATCAAGATATCCATGGCGTTCTCTTTAGTTAGGTTGGGTTGGTCTATTCCGTGCGGGCGGATTCGCCATCGGACTCTTCAAAGAAAGGGCGACCTTGTATGCGGCTGACCAAGGCATCGACGAAGGCCACCGCCAGGCCGATGCAGCCCAGCAACATGAACAATTGCGGTATCCACAGGGGTGTCGCGTCGGCAGAGGGCGACATGTCGTGGTAGGTGTACGACAACCACACCATACGACCGGCATACCAGGCAAAGTAAATACTCAGAGCCGACGCGGCCAGCAAACTCCAATACTCAAAGAGGTTGAGCACGCGGGGCGACAGCTTTTGCAGCACCATGTTGACGCGAATATGGTCACCATGGCGCAGCGATGCCGGCAGCGCCAGAAACAGAGTGGCCGCTATGGCGTAACCGGCGTAGGCATCCAGACCGGGGATGTCCCAGGCAAACTCACGGGCGGCTACGCCCAGCATGATGATTCCAAACGCAGCCACCATGGCCACGCCCGACAGCGCTAACAGCAACTTATAGAAATTTTTGACGAGCGTATTCATTGCGTGCTCCAAAAGGACGGCTCAGTAGAGAAACCAGAAGGGGAACCCGGCGCGATATACCCCGGGTGGGCCAAGCCCTGGCGCGCTGCGTTGGCGGCGCCGGGACGTGAGGCAGTTGCCTACAGCTTGCGGTAGGCGTCGATGATGGCTTTGCCTTCTGGGCCGGCGGTCTTGACCCATTCTTCGATCATGGTGTCGCCGATCTTGTTCAGGCCGTCGCGAATCTCGTCGGTGGCCAGTCCGGTGGTCATGCCGTTCTTGGTGAGGTCCTTGATATAGGCCAGATCCTTGGCCTTACTCGCGGCCCAGCCGCGCTCTTCTGCCGCCTTACCGGCTGCAACCACGGCATCTTGGGTGGCCTTGTCCAGCGCATCAAAAGCCTTCTTGTTGACGACGGTGGCGTTACGTGGCAACCAGGCATTGACGATATAGAAGAACTTGGTCTGCTCGTAGAGCTTGCTGTCCACGCCACTGGCGCTGGAGGTCAGAAAGTTGTCCACAGCTCCGGTTGCCAGCGCTTGGCCCAACTCAGCCAGTTGGATCGTCACCGGCTGCGCCTTGACCATTTGCGCAATTTTGGTCGTTGCCGGGTTGTAGGCGCGCATCTTGGTACTCTTGAAGTCATCCATGGTCTTCATAGGCTTGATCGAATACAGCGACTGCCCAGGCCACGGCACGGAGAACAGCAACTTCAAACCTTGGTCCGCCAGCAGCTTTTCGGTCGCGGGTTTCGATGCCGTGTAGAGCTTTTGCGCCGCTCCATAGCTGGTGGCCAGGAAGGGAATGGAATCCACACCAAACAAGGGGTTCTCGTTGGCATAGGCCGACAAGATGAACTCACCGGCTTGCGTCTGGCCCGATTGCACGGCACGCTTGATCTCGGGCATTTTGTACAGAGAAGCACCCGCATGCACGGTGATCTTCAGCTTGCCACCGGTGGCCTTGGCCACATCGTCTGCAAACTGCTGTACGTTTTCGGTCTGAAAGGTGTTGGTCGCGTAGCCGGTGGGTAAATCCCACTTGGTTTGTGCAAACGCCATAGGTGCGGCCAGGCTGCAGCTGCAGGCCAGAATCAATGCAATTTTTTTCATGTCAGGTCCTTGGGTTGGTAGAGAGTGGCAGTCAGAAAGAGGCGAGCTGTGTATTGAGCAGGTCGGTGATCAGCATCGCACCCGGCGCGTGGGTGATGCAGAACGCGGGGCGGGCCTGGACCAGGGCTGCTTGTGGCGTCACGCCGCAGGCCCAGAACACCGGAATTTCATCGTCCATGATTTCAACCGCGTCGCCGTAGTCGGGCACATCCAGACGATCAATGCCAATCTGTATGGGGTCACCCAAGTGCACCGGTGCGCCATGCACATTGGGAAAGCGAGATGTCACTTGCACGGCGCGTATCGCCGCCGCTGCTTTCATGGGCCGCATGGATACCACCATGGGGCCGTTGAAAATACCGGCCGATGCAGTCTGGATGTTGCTGCGGTACATGGCCACGTTCTTGCCTTGTTCGATGTGGCGCAATGGCAAGCCCGCTTCCAGCAAGGCTTGCTCAAACGAGAACGAACAGCCCAGCACAAAGGTCACCAGATCGGCGCGCCACACGGCAGAAATGTTTGTGGGCTCGTCGACCACTTCACCATGGCGCCACACACGGTAGCGCGGCAGGTCGGAGCAGATGTCTATGTCACTACCCAGGCTGGGCAACGTGACCTGACCGGGTTCCGACACCGCCAGCAAGGGGCACGGCTTGGGGTTGCGCTGGCAGTAGCGCAAGAAGTCCGTCGCCAGCGCTTCCGGCAGGATGACCACATTGCCCTGCACATGGTCACTGGCCAAGCCACTGGTGTGCGAATGCCACACACCTTGGCGAATGTGTTTGCGCACAAGCTGCGCATTCTTGGCGTCTTCAGGACCAAATACAGAGGCTATGGATTGCGTTGCAACACTCACTTGATTTCCCCAATTCACAAGTCAATTCGATGACGATGAGCGGATTGTGGAAGCCGACAAGCCCTTGTGCAAATTCAAAATATTTCGCTGCCAGCATCGATTTTTTCGATATTAAGGGTTAACCCTTTGCAGTCTTTTTTGGTGCGTTCCACGGTCCGTTGACGAAGGCAATGGCCGACTTGACGACTGTCTCAACGGTGTGCGATGTCGGGTCGCTGCGAAAGCTGGCATGGATGGGCAATGACTGCAAGCGCGCATCGCAACTGAGCAGTTTCAGACTGGCAAAGCCCGTCAGCCGCTGCACGGCCGCCTTGGGCAACAGGGCCACACCAAAGCCACCTTGCACCAGTTGCACCATGGCTGAAATGGACGAAATAGCGTGCACCCTTTTGGGTTCCATTTGGTTCTGCCGGAACAAATCGAGCAGCGTCACGTGGGGTTGTGAGCCTTTTTGGAACGTCAGTAGCTCCATTTCTGCCAGTTCGTCGAGCCGGTATTTTCTCTTTTTATGCAACTGCGGATTGCCAACAAAGGCCATCTCCATGCTCGGAAGCGCCCGATTGCGCACGCCGTCAGCCGATGCAGGCAGCACCGCAAAGACCAGGTCGGCCGTGCCGCGCTGGATGTGGTCCATCAGAATAGGCGTGGTCTCAACGGTCAGCTCCAGCTCCAGGCCTGGCTGCTCTTCACGCAATTTCTCCAACCACGGAATCAGCCAGGAGTGCAGCACGGATTCAATCGCGCCAATACGCATCGAGACAGCAAGGGGAGCACCCGACCCCATCTCCGCCTTTACCTCGCGCTGCAACTCCAGCAGCTTTTGCGCGTATACCAAGAAACGCGCACCGGCCGCGGTGAGCTTGAACTGCTTGTCGCGCCGGTCCAGCAACAGCACGCCCAGCTCCTCCTCCAGCGTAGAGATGCGGCTGGACATGGCGGACTGGGTCAGAAACAGTTTTTCGGCCGCACGCGAGATGCTTTTGAGCGAGGCCACCCAATAGAAGGCTTCTACAAAACGCAGGTTCATGGTGAAAAGAATGGGGCTTGGCGTAGTATTTGCACGTATCCTATTGTTATCCCCAACACGACACCTGTCACTACGGAGCCTCGATGAAAATCAAACATGCGCTGACATTGGCATTACTGGTAGCAAACACGGCGGCCTTTGCCCAAACCAAATGGGACCTGGCCAGTGCCTACCCCGCAACCAACTTCCATACCGAAAACCTGCAGCAGTTTGCCAACGATGTAGACAAGGCCAGTGCAGGCAAGCTCAAGATCACGGTGCATGCCAATGCAGCGCTGTTCAAGGCACCCGAAATCAAGCGTGCGGTGCAGGGCGGGCAAGCCCAGGCGGGCGAAATTTTGTTGGTCAATTTTCAGAACGAATGGCAGCTCTTCGGCATGGATGGCCTGCCCTTCCTGGCGGACAGCTACGACGAATCCGCCAAGTTATACAAGGCACAGAAGCCCGCGCTGGAGAAGAAGCTGGCCGAGCAAGGCATCAACCTGCTGTACGCGGTTGCATGGCCGCCCCAGGGCATCTACAGCAAGAAGCCGCTGAACTCAGCCGCGGACCTTAAAGGCATCAAGTGGCGCGCCTACAGCCCCGCTACCAGCCGGATTGCCGAACTGGTGGGCGCACAGCCGGTGACCGTGCAGGCGGCAGAGCTTTCGCAAGCTTTCGCCACGGGCGTGGTGGAGGCGACCATGACATCGGGCGCATCCGGTGTCGACAGCAAGTTGTATGAAAACCTCAAGTACTACTACGACATGCAAGCCTGGTTGCCCAAGAACGCGGTCATCGTCAACAAGGCTGCATTCGAGTCCCTCGACAAGCCCACGCAAGCGGTAGTACTAAAGGCCGCAGCCGACGCCGAAGTCCGTGGCTTGGCCGCCAGCAAACGCGTCAACGTGGAGTCGATCGAAAAGCTCAAGGCAAACGGTATGAACATCATCGTGCCTTCCGCCCAACTCAAGACCGACATGAAGAAGGTGGGCGACGCCATGGTCAAGGAGTGGCTGGAAAAATCAGGCGCTGAAGGCAAGGCTGTACTCGACGCGTATACCAAACCGTAGTCGCTTGGCAAGATAGGCGATGCGCAAGACCTTGAACGCGCTGTATGACGGCGCAGCTGCGTTGGCAGCGCTGTGCCTCTTTGGCTTACTGGTCATGGTGCTGCTGTCCATCGGTGGGCGGCAATTCAACTTTTATGTGCCCGGCACCGATGCCTATGCCGGCTACCTGATGGCTGCCAGCGGGTTTCTGGCCCTGGCGCACACCCTCAAGCGCGGTGAACACATACGCGTAACCCTGGTGCTTGCGGCGCTGTCCGGCCGCTGGAAGAAGGCGCTGGAGGTCTGGGTCACCGCCCTGCTGGCGCCCACCGGGGTGGGCTTCGACCTGCGTCACGTCCGCGGCGTGCC
>JBBQBG010000146.1:0-9843 GCA_038317285.1 Burkholderiales bacterium
GGGGTGTGCTGGGGCGTATGGCCCGGGCGGGCCTGCCTGCCTTGCACACGTTGACGCCGATTGAGGCACGGGCTGCGTATGCTGCCGGCGCCGATATTTTGGAACTACCCCTGCAGCCTATGGCCCAGGTTGAAGACTTCCATATCGCCGCCCGCGACGGCTTTGCCATTCCGGTCCGTCTGGTGGCGCCCAGCCACGAGCGTTTACCGGTGCTGGTGTATTTTCATGGCGGCGGCTTCACCATTGGCAGTGTCGAGACGCATGACGGCCTGTGCCGCCAACTGGCGCACCGCGCAAACTGTGCCGTGTTGTCAGTGGACTATCGGCTTGCGCCCGAGTACAAGTTTCCGACGGCCGTGGACGACGCCTGGGACGTTGTGCAATGGGTCGTACAGCAGGGGCACGGGCACAACATCCTCAGCAAGCAAGTGGCCGTCGGTGGAGACAGCGCGGGTGGCACGCTGGCTGCAGTCTGCGCCATTCTGGCGCGCAATGCCAGGATACCTCTGGCCTTGCAGTTGCTGTTTTATCCCGGTACCGCGGCCCACCAGCACACCGATTCGCACCGCGCATTTGCCGATAGTTTTGTGCTCGAGGCCTCCCATATCAGCTACTTCTTCAACCACTATTTACGCAGCCCCAAGGATTGGGATGATTGGCGCTTCGCGCCATTGGACGGGCATGATGCGACCGGCCATCCGGTAGAACTGGAAGGTGTCGCCCCAGCCTGGCTCGGCTTGGCCGAATGCGACCCGCTGGTAGACGAGGGCGTGCATTACGCTGATCGGCTGCGTATGGCCGGGGTACCGGTAGAGTTGGAAATTTACCGTGGCGTAGTGCATGAGTTCATCAAAATGGGCCGTGCCCTACCCGAGGCCGCAAAGGCCCATGTCGACGCGGCCCGGGCACTAACCCACGCATTCAAGGAGATGCAATAAATGGCAACTACCCAGCGATCCGACTACCGGCACTTCCACCGCTTGCAGGTGCGTTGGGCTGAGGTGGACATGCAAAAAATTGTGTTCAACGCCCATTACCTGATGTATTTCGACACGGCCATGTCGGACTACTGGCGCAGGCTTGCATTGCCGTATGAGGCTACGCTAGAACAGCTAGGTGGTGATCTGTACGTCAAAAAAGCCAGTGTGGAATACCACGGTTCCGCCCGCTACGATGACCACATTGATGTGGGCCTGCGCTGTGCCCGCATGGGCACCTCGTCCGTCGTATTTGAAGGCGCCATTTTTCGGGGCGACAGTTTGCTGATCACTGGCGAATTGGTCTATGTTTATGCCAACCCTGCCACACAAAAGTCGCAGCCCGTGCCGGCTGCACTGCGTGCTGTCTTCGAAGCGTACGAGGCCGGCGAAGCGGTCACCAAATTGCAGTTGGGAAGCTGGGACAACGTGCGCGAGCCAGCGTCTGTGTTGCGTAGCGATGTGTTTGTGCAAGAGCAAGGCATTGGTGCCCATATGGTCTGGGACGACTCCGATGCGGATGCCGTGCATGCCCTTGTATGCAACCGATTCGGCCTTCCGGTGGCCACAGGACGCTTGTTGCAGCATGCACCCAGCATAGGACGTATCGGGCGTATGGCCGTGAACCGCGGCTTGCGCGGTTCACGCTTCGGTAAAGACGTGTTGATGGGTTTGGTAGATGCTGCCCGCCAGCGCGGTGACACCGAAGTCCTGCTGCATGCGCAGTGCAGCGCCGAGGGTTTCTACACCCGTCTGGGTTTTGTGGCCCGTGGCGCGGTGTTTGAGGAGGCCGGGATACAGCACATCGAAATGGTGCTGCCCCTGGTCTAAAAAACGGGGATCAGAATCCCAGTGAGGCCAGCAGGTCGTCCACGTCGTTCTGGGCCAAGGCTTCTGCGGTGGCTTGTGGACCCTGTAGCTGATGGGTTTCGCCAGTAAATTCGGCCTCTTCTTTTGGCACTTGGTTGGGAGCACTGTCGACCAGTAGTTGTACCAGTTGGAGTTCGGTCCGGTTAATGATGTCGATCACTTTCTTGATCACTTGGCCGGACAGATCCTGAAAGTCTTGTGCCATCATGATGTCGCTCAAGATGGAGCCTTGCTTGCCGGCAAATTCCGACGTGCGTTCGGCAAATTTTGCGCAGACGCCCATCAGGGCGCGGGCACGTTCCACGGTCAGGTCTTGTGAAGCGGCCATCCGGTTGAGCGATTGGCTCAATTCGTCACCGCGCTTGACCAGATCATCGCACTCGGGTTTTGCGGCATCCACCAGATTGAGCACCGTGTTGGCCGCGTTTTCGGTCATCTTGCCGACGTGGGCCAAGCGTTCGCGTGCGTTGGGAAACTCTTCTACGACATTGTGCAAATCATTGCTGCCGCCCAAGACACTGAAGGCCTCGTGCATTTCCCGAGTAATGGCACCTAGACGCGCAAACGCCTCGTCTTTAGTTATCGGTTTTGTCATCTTTGGAACCAAGCCCTTCTACACATTTGGTTGCATTTTGGCTCAATTATGAATGCCCATTCAGCCACGCCCGCAATTTACCTGCAAATTGGCCACTTGCGTGGCGCTTGCATCATATGTCGTCCAATAAGGCATAAGGCAGAGGCTGCATGTGCACGACAGGACCCTGAGGCGAGCCGTGGTGCAAGGCACCGCGTTCGACGGCAGACAACTGCGCCGACACGATCGCATCAAAGCCCCCGTTGGGTGCTGGCGCCGACTGCACGACCGTTGCCACCGGTTGGCTGTCATCCTCTGCGCCAAAGATCTCGTCGCCCCCTGCCATCGTTGCATCGGAATGGACCACGAAGGCCCTGCGCTTGAGCGTGCCGCGGAACTGGCTACGGGCCACGATTTCCTGGCCGGGGTAACAACCTTTTTTGAAATTGACGCCTCCGACCGATTCGTAGTTCAGCATTTGCGGCACAAAGGCCTCAAACACCGGTGTGGAAATGGTAGCCACCGCGCTGCGGACTTCAGTCCACAGCCACAGCTCGGGCGACACGGCCTGACCCTGCGGCGCAGCGGTGCCTATGGGCGACACCCACAATTGGCGCTGCACACCGTCCGCAGGATACAAATTGACGACAGTGCTTGTGTCAATATCGGCCCTAGCCCACGCAGAATATGCGTGATCCGCTATTGGTTTTGTAGCATCACCCAGCAACCCAAACAATTCAAATTGGTCGGTTGCATCGCTCAGCTTGGCCTTGGCCCGCATCACGAACATAGACAGTCGCTTGAGTGTGGTCGGCAAAAGATCTTTGCTGCAGACCAACAGAATTTCTGTGGCGCTGCGCTTGAAGCCGATGAAGCTGGCCTGCATGCGGCCCTTAGCGGAGCAAAAGGCTGCCAGGCGTGCGGTGTGCAAATCCAAAAGCGAAAAATCCTGGGTCAATTGACCGTGGAGGAACTTGGCGGCGTCTTCGCCTTCGATTTTGATGATGCCCAAATGGGTGATGGGCGCTACGCCATTCAATGCGGGTGTTGCTGAGTAGGGTGCGGAGGAGGGATTCAGGGTCGTCGTGTTCATGCGCTGAATTATCATTCCTACCTTCATTACACGAGGCGAGTAGGGCTGTGCGTTTTTTCTTCACACTGGTATTGGCCCTTGCACTGGGTGCGACCGGGGCCGCCTACGTCTGGTTAAACCAGCCGTTTGACTTGCCAACGGCCACGGTTGACCTGTCAATTGAGCCGGGATTGGGCGCACGGGATGTGGCCCAGGCCGTCACGCTGTCGGGGGTGCCGGTCAACCCGCTTCTGTTGCAGGCTTGGTTTCGACTGTCGGGTCAGTCGCGCCAGATACGGGCAGGCAGCTACGAGTTGGACCGCAATACAACCCCGCGAAGCCTGCTGCAAAAACTGGTGCGTGGTGAAGAGGCACTGCGCAGCGTCACGCTGTTGGAGGGCTGGACTTTTCGCCAGGTGCGCGATGCACTGCAAAAAGCCGAACAGCTCAAACCAGACTCACTGGCGTTGTCGGCTGTCGACGTCATGACCCAGTTGGGCCAGCCTGGTGTGTCAGCCGAAGGACACTTTTTCCCGGATACCTATACCTACAGCAAAGGTTCCAGTGATTTGGCTGTGCTCAAGCGAGCCATGCACGCCATGGACAAACGCTTGGCTGCAGCCTGGGCACAGCGTGCACCCCAATCACCGCTGGTCAACGCTGAGCAGGCCTTGATTTTGGCCAGCATTGTCGAGAAAGAAACGGGTTCACCCAAAGACCGACCCGCCATCGCTGCAGTATTCAGCAATCGCCTGGCCATAGGTATGCGCCTGCAAACCGACCCTACGGTGATTTACGGTTTGGGAGAAGCCTTCGACGGCAATCTGCGCAAAAAGGACCTGCTGACCGATACGCCCTGGAACACCTACACGCGGGTCGGTCTGCCGCCCACCCCGATTGCGCTGCCTGGCAAGGCATCCTTACTGGCGGCGGTGCAACCGGCTTCGTCCAAGGCGCTGTATTTTGTGGCCCGCGGCGACGGCAGCAGCCAATTCAGCGCTACGCTGGACGAGCACAATAGGGCCGTTAACACATACCAGCGCGGAAAATAAAGCAGTGACTATCCAGGCAACGAACGGACTTTTCATCAGCTTTGAGGGCATAGACGGCGCCGGTAAGTCCACGCACATTGATAGTTTGGCCCAGGCTTTCACAGCCCAAGGTCGCGTTGTCACCCTGACCCGCGAGCCCGGTGGCACGCCCTTGGCTGAGCAGTTGCGCCAAATGGTCTTGAACGATCCGATGGATGCCATGACCGAGGCCTTGTTGGTGTTCGCCGCGCGGCGGGACCATTTGCAAAAGGTTATCGTGCCAGCCTTGGCCCGTGGCGAAGTACTGTTGTGCGACCGGTTTACCGATGCCACCTTTGCCTATCAGGGCGCCGGACGTGGCTTTGACTGGCAGACGTTGCTGCTTCTGGAAGAATGGGTGCAGGGCAGGGCGGCACAGGGGGCAGTTGAAGACGCTACGCCTCCGCTGCAACCAGACCTCACAGTATGGTTCGACCTGCCGGCCAGCGTGGCCGCGCAGCGGCTCAGTACAGCCCGTTTGCCCGACCGATTTGAATCGCAACCTCTGGCTTTTTTTGAGCAGGTGGCCGGTGGCTACGCCAAGCGTCTGGTCGCCGACCCTGGTCGATTTGCCCGTATCAACGCCGACCAGCCGCCAGACGATGTGGGGCGGGATGTATTGCGGGCGGTGCGCACCAAGGGCTATTTGCCATGGTGAACGAGACGGCGCATCCTGTTCCCGCACCGTGGATCGCGGCCCAAGCCAGGCTTCTACTGGCCCAGCGAGGGCACGCCTGGTTGCTGCACGGTCCATCTGGACTGGGGCAATACGGTTTGGCCATGGAATTGGCGCGAGCCTGGTTGTGCGAGCAACCGGGCGAGGGCGGTGCCTGTGGTGTCTGCGGTAGCTGTCACGCCATTGATGTACGCACCCATGCCGATCTGTCTGTGCTGATGCCCGAAACAACATCGCTCGCATTGGGCTGGCCCTTGGGCGAAAGGGCGCAAGCTGAAATTGATGACAAAAAACGCAAGCCCAGCAAGGAAATACGCGTGGACGCCATGCGAGACACCGTCGAGTTTTCGCAACGCACCGCGGCTCGCGGTCGTGGCAAGGTGGTGCTGGTGTTTCCCGCTGAACAGATGAACAACATCACGGCCAACGCGTTATTGAAGACGCTGGAAGAACCGCCGGGCGATGTGAAATTTGTACTGGCAACCGAGTCTGCCCACCAGTTGCTGCCCACGATTCGCAGCCGCTGCCTGGGGCACGCCATGCACTGGCCCGACGCACAGGCCAGCCAGCAGTGGTTGCAAACCCGTGGGTTTGATGCCGCGCAGTCACAGCTGCTGCTGCGGGCCATGGGGGGTAGACCCGAAGATGCTGCGGCGTTTGCTGCGTCTGGCCGCGATCCCGGTGCCTGGGCTGCGTTGCCCAAAGCCGTGGCGCGGGGTGATACATCGTTTTTCAAGGACTGGACATTGCCGCAAACCATTGATGCGTTGCACAAGCTTTGCCATGATCTGATGGCTTTGCGCACTGGCGCAGCCCCGCGTTTTTTTGCGGCCGCCGATCTCGTCTCTGGTGCACCATTGGCTGAACTAAGTGGCTGGGCGAAGGCCCTTTCCCATAGCATGCGCACCATGGACCATCCATTTAATGCGGGCTTGATGCTCGAAGCCCTTGTGGGACAAGCCAAATCGGTCTTAAACTCAGCACATTGAACTTGCACTATGAGCACAGCCCCCACTACCCCCCCAAGACCCAGCGTTATCCAGCTGTCCATCAAGGAAAAGGCGGCTCTTTACGCGGCCTACATTCCGATATTTTCTGAGGGAGGTGTTTTCATTCCCACGGCGCGGGAATATGTGTTGGGTGACGATGTGTATGTGCTGCTGTCATTGCCCGAAGACATGCAGCGCTATCCGGTCGCTGGCAAAGTGGCCTGGGTGACGCCGGCCAAGGCGGCTGGTGGGCGTACACAAGGCGTTGGCATCACGTTCCCCAAGGATGAAAAATCACGCGCCCTCAAGGCAAAGATTGAAGAAATTTTGGGTGCCCACATGGCATCCGAGCGCCCTACTCAAACGATTTAAGCCGTTTCAGTTTTCCGCCGTAGACCCCGTAATGGCGCCACCCATTGGCGCAATCCATGTTCACAGATTCCCACTGCCATCTGACTTTTCCAGAGCTGGTCGCGTCCATGCCCGCCATTCGCCAAGCCATGGTCGATGCCCAGGTGGACCGCGCTTTATGTATCTGTACGACGTTGGAAGAGTTCAACGACGTTCACCAATTGGCCCTGCACTATGACAACTTCTGGTCAAGCGTGGGTGTGCATCCTGATAACGAGGGCGTGACCGAACCCACGCTGGACGATTTGCTACAACGCGGAAGGCTGCCGCGCGTGGTGGCCATCGGTGAAACCGGGCTGGATTACTACCGAATGGGGGACAGGACACATGCCGACATGCACTGGCAGAGGGAGCGCTTTCGCACCCATATTCGTGCTGCGCGGCAATTGCAAAAACCGCTCGTGATCCATACCCGTAGTGCCTCTGACGACACCTTGGGCATTCTGCGAGAAGAGGGCGAAGACGGTAGCGCGGGGTCAGCGGGCGGTGTATTTCACTGCTTTACTGAAAACGAGCATGTGGCGCGCCAGGCACTGGAGCTTGGTTTTTACATCTCCTTTTCAGGCATTTTGACTTTCAAGACAGCACAGGACCTGCGGGACGTTGCCAGTTGGGTCCCTATGGACCGTCTGTTGATCGAGACGGATAGTCCCTATTTGGCGCCCGTACCGTACCGCGGCAAAACGAATAATCCTTCTTACGTGCCCTATGTTGCCAAGCAGTTGGCTGCCTTGAAAGGCTGCGACGTAAACGTGATTGCCGAAGCGACCAGTCGCAACTTCACCCAATTGTTTACCGGTGTCCAATCATGATCCATTACCTTAGATATGTTCTGTATCTATATGTTTTACTTGGATTTTCCATAGCAAATTCAGGTTCATATGATGATTTTTTCTCGGCACTGCAGCGCGATGATGCCGGCGCAGTCAGAACCTTGCTCAAGCGCGGCTTTGATCCCAATACTGTCAATCCCAAAGGCAGCCACGCTCTCATTGCAGCCCTGCGCGAGCCTTCTTTGAAGGTTGTCTCTGCGTTGCTGGAAAGCCCGTCGACGCAAGTCGAGGTGCGAACCGCGCAGGATGAGAGCCCGTTGATGCTCGCCGCACTCAAGGGCTACCTCGAGGTCTGCCAGCAGCTTATTGTGCGTGATGCCGACGTCAACAAGCCGGGTTGGACACCCTTGCATTACGCGGCCACCGGCGGACATATCGCCATCATGCGCCTCCTGTTGGACAACCACGCGTATATTGACGCGGCGTCACCTAATGGCAGCACGCCGTTAATGATGGCATCGCAATATGGGACCAACGATGCCGTGAAACTCCTATTGGACGCAGGGGCCGATCCCATGCTGAAGAACATCAAGGGCCTGACAGCGATCGACTTTGCGAGACAAGTGCAGCGGGATGAAACGGTATTGCTGATTGCAGCGGGTATCCGCAAGGAGCGCAAAGGCGCTTGGTGATATTCGATATGTACTTCATACGATGTATATTATGTTAAGTTAAATTGAATGCCGTACCGCGATCCCAACTTAAACGCGCTGGCCTTAGAGAATCGAAAACGAAACAGTTGGCACGCTAGCATCCGCAAAGGACGCACCCAATGCCAGTTCCCCTTTGCCGTGCAGCACACATTCGGCCCGCCGAAGCAACACGTCGGACCCGGTAGTGCCCGAAAATCGGACCCAGCTACCGTAACTGCTGGCGTCGACAAAGACCACGCTCCCATTTCGCCATTCCAGCCTTGCGTGGATACGCGACACGCGAGGGTCATTGACGACAAAGTCGGCATCGCGCACGCGTCCCAACTGGACTGGCAACTCAAAGGAACGAAAACGTTGTGTGGTGCCGGACCAAGTCAGCTCAACCTCGCGGCCCAGCGCATCGCGCTCGCCGGATGCCTGAGCTGGATCGAGTACACCTTGCATGGTGAGGAAGTCTGAGGCGATGTCTTCATGCCATTCGATTTGGTAAACAATGCAAGGCTCTGCCCGACCGCGGATATTGATGGGGCCCAAGATACGAAAACTTGTTCCCTGCGATTCAGTCGTCAATACGAGCGCTGCCGCATTGGCCCATATTTGGTAGGGACCGCAAAGATCGCACAGTCTGGAAGCAACGTTGACGGCATCGCCGTAGCAATCGCCTCCAACGATTTCAACCTCTCCGCTGGCCACACCTATACGCATGGGCATGCGTAACCCGGGGTCCAATTTCAGCAGTCCATTGGAATGGATTCTCTGGATTTCCACGACTGCGTTGACGGCACCCTGGCTGTCCGGGAACATAGCCAGCACGCCATCTCCGAGCGTCTTCACGACGCGACCACCGTTTTGAACGCATTGGCGTGCTATCCGAGTCGTGATTTCGGTCACGGTCTCAGTTGCCAACGCATTACCCAAAGCCTCAAACACCGCCGTGCTGCCATGCAAGTCTGTAAATACGACGGTGGTTTGAACGCCCATTCCCGATAGTTCCGATTCATGTCTAGGGACACAGTTTAGGGCATTGCGACAGTCTTGAGAACCAGACCTATGGATGCCTTCGATCAGACAAAGAACGACCCTTTCGCGCCCGTCTTCGTACCTTCTGTTCCAACCGGTAGTTGTATATTTGCCTCTGGGTGCATCTACCTATTGCCCACCATTGGCAATGTTTGATAAGGTTCGCCAACTTTATCTTAAAGTCAAAAAAATGAGTTGGATCCCTTCGTCCCTGGTAACGGGCGTGCAAAACCTTTTCAATGGGCAAAGTGGCAGCCATGCGACTCGGGTGCAATCGGCTTTGGAAGACATCCGTGAAGCCATGCTGGATGGCCTGGGCGTTACGGGTGCTTCGACTGCCTCCAAGCTGGAGCTGAAAGTAACCTATGCCAACGATTTGCACGATCTATGGTATCTGCGTGGCGACGTGATGGCCGCCATTTCTGCCATTTCTGGCGAAGCACAAGCTCGGCGCAAACTGGACCAAATCAGCGCCATGTTCTGCGGACTGATGCCCAAATCACTTACGTCGCGCCCAAATAATTTGAGCTGACTGGCCAGCGGTCGGTCTCGAAGATCAGTGGTGGTGGTGGTGGTGATGGCCCCAAACGAGCATGACATCACGACCCTCTGCCAGCAGGTCAGCTTTGGCGCCGACAGGTATCAAAACCTTCGTGGCTACATGACCATACGGTAAATTTGTCAACAACGGGGTTTTG
>JBBQBG010000147.1:0-9809 GCA_038317285.1 Burkholderiales bacterium
GTAGTGGCATCTACCACCGCGTTGGTTCGGCACAACCTGCCGCCCAGCGCCTGGGCCGCAGGCATCAGCGCCTTTACCACGGTGTTTGCCGCCGGTCAGATCATCGGGCCAACCGTGGTGGGCTGGATCGCCGACGGCCCAGGCGGCCTGGCCCGGGGCCTGGTGGTTTCGGCCCTGGCGCTTTGGTTGGGGGCTGCACTGGCTTGGCGCCAGAGGTCGCTCTAGACGCGACCCGTGTTCAGGTCGGTCCTTGGGCCGACTGGGGTTCGTCAGTTGGGGGGTGTGCCATGCAAATCGACCGCTACAACCACCTGCTCGTTCTACGCGACACCGACGCCATGGCCCGGGAACTTAGTGCCGGCGCCATTACACCGATGGCGCGCAACCAAGATGGTGTTCGAGTCGTCAGCAAACCCCAAGCGGCGGCGCACGGCAAAAAGCTGCACGCAGTGGGCGAACGTTAGTGCAAGTCACCCATTGCACTGCAAGCTGACCGCCTGCAAAGGCTCGCCGGTGCGCGTGTCTTGCACCACCAGATTGATTTGCCGTGGATGGGCGGCGGTCCCAGCGATGGCGACAAATCCCAAAGACTGCGCACCTTGGTACTGCCCGACCGGGGTGTACTGGCGCACGACGAAATCGTGCTGTAAAAACTCACCGCGGTTTTCTCCGGCCTTCACCCGCGAGTTGTGGCCGTGCTCGGTCACGGTCCAATAAGCGCTCCACTGCGCGACGCCCTCACCAGGCGTTACTCGGGCCGAAAACTGGTCCACCCCGTCAGTCTGCTGCAGCGTGATGGCAACCCGTGATGGTTCGCTGGGTGCCTGACCCGCCTGCTGCGGGCGGGTGCCCCGCCACTGCGGCCAGTCGCGCCCATTGCGCACCAACTGCGGGGTGTAGATGCTGCTGAGGCGGTTGGCACTGGCCAGCGTGCGTTGCCGCTCGGTGTTGGCCGGTGTCGCAAACCGGTCTACCCATCCAATGTAATCCCAGTAGCCGACGTGGAAGGCCTGGGCGACCACGGGCGCGCCCTTGAGCGACGACAGCCATTGGTCGGCCGGTGGGCAGGAGCTGCACCCTTCGGATGTGAAGAGCTCGATGACGGGTGTGCGCAGTGGTCCGGACTGCACCTCGCAACGCGGCGTAGCGGCCCAAGCGGGCCACGCGGTCGCCCATACAACAGGGGCAATAACTAGCGCAGGCCACAAACGGCTGCGCGGGCGAGAAGGAAGTTTTGGCATGGTACGGGCGCTTTCGCAATAGGGCTTCTATGCCCTATTGGTCGGCCCGGACTTTGCATTCTTACAAAAGACCGGGAAACGGCTTACTGCTTGACGCCTTCAGCCTGGACGATCAAACGCACGTTCTTTGGGAAGCCCCAGTCCACTCCGTAGTTCATGCCATAGGCCGTGCGGTCGATGGTGGTTTCAAAGTCGCCACCGCACACTTCACGCTTGAGCATGGGGCTTTGGTAGCAGTTGAACTGGTTGGCCTTTAACGTCACGGTTTGGGTCTTGCCCAAGAGTGTCAGGTTACCCACGATTTCGGCCACTTTGTCGCCATTGAAGATGAACTTGTCGGAGACAAATTTGATGGTGGGGTATTTTGCTGCGTCGAACAGGTCGGCGCTTTGCAGGTGCTTGTCAAAGGCGGCAGTGCCGCTGCTGATCGAGGTGGTGTCCACGGTCACTTCCAGCTTGCCGGTCTTGGCAGCGCGGTCCATCTGCACGGAGCCTTCCTTCTTGTCAAAGCGGCCCTTGTTGGTGGATGTGCCAAAGTGGCCGATCTCGAACGACACAAAGGTATGTGTGGGGTCCAGTGCATAGGTCGAGGTTTCGGCATGGGCCGCGACCGACAAAAGGGTGGCGGCAATGGCCAAGCCAAAAAGGGATTTACGCATGGGAAGGTGCTCCGTTGAAAAACAGGGTTGAGGGAAAGAAACGCGAGAGGAAGGGGGAAGGAAAAATCAAAGTTTGCCAACGCCGGTCAGCGCCAGCTTGAACTTGACCTGCACATCATCGGCCACCATGGACGTATCGGCCCATTCGTTTTCGCCGATCTTGAACGCCAGGCGTTTAATGCCCACCACGCCCGTGGCCGTGGTGGTGGCACCGCTCTGCACCAGAGTCACTGGTACCACGGCATCGCGGGTATTGCCCTTGATGGCCAGCTTGCCGGTAACTTCAAACTTGCCGCCGCCCAAGCCCTTGATGCTGGTGGACTGGAATGTGGCTTGGGGAAATTTGGCGGTGTTGAACCACACCGCCCTTGGCAACTCAGCATCTGGCTCGGGCGAGCCCATGGTGGCGCTGGCGATGTCAATGGTGAAGGCGATCTTGCCAGTCTCGGGCTTGGCTGGGTCGAGTGCAATTTGCGCATCAAACTTCTTGAAGTGGCCTTCCACCGGCACACCCATTTGCTTGATGACGAAGCCCACTTCGCTTTGTGCGGGCAGCAGTTTTTGCTGGGCCTGTGCGGATACGCTGGCCAGTGCAACCAGCAGTGTGATCGCAGTGACGCGGGCGATGGGGGAAAAAGCTGTGGTCATGGTGTGGACTCCGAAAGAAGGAAATAGCGCAAGCAAGAAGTGCTCAAGCCTTGCCCGGCAACATGCGTTGCAACAGGCCGTCTTTGTCTATGAAATGGTGCTTCAGCGCGGCGGCCACATGCAGCAGAACCAGGCCAGCCAGCGCAAAGGCGCTGTATTCGTGCCAAGGCTTGATCAGCTCGGCCAATGGCTTGCTGGCAGACACAAAATCCGGCAGTGGCAGCACCCCAAACAGCACGATGGGAAAGCCGGCCGCCGAGCTGTAAGCCCAACCCACCACAGGCACGATGAAAAACAACGCATACATCAGCCAATGGGTGGCGTGGTAGGCCTGCATTTGCCAGCTAGGCATGCCGAAAATAACAGACTGGGGCAATGCGGGGGGCTTGTGGCTCAGGCGCCAAAGTAGGCGGATGGTGGACAGGGTCAGGATCGTGATGCCGGCCCATTTGTGCCAGTTATAGAGTTTGAGGCGTTGGGGCGAAAAGGGCAGATCGGCCATGTACAGGCCCACCGAAAAAATGCCGACCAGTGCCAGTGCCAGCAGCCAGTGCAAGGCAATGGCAAAGCCGTTGTAGCGGCGGGGTGCAGTTGCAGTGTTCATACAAGAGGGTTCGCAATGGTTGTTCGCCCGTCGAGCGCCCAGTGGCCCGACATGGAAGAAAGTTTAAGAGGTCCATCATCGAAAAGAGTTCAAATAACTTGACGCGATGGTTCAATGAATTTGAATCATAAGGGGTGGAGGATCCAATTGTTCTGAGCGCTGTGCGTAAAAAAACCCGGCGTGGGCCGGGTTGGGATGACTGATGCAGCAGCCAAGCTCGCATGCAGGCCAATGGCTACCAGTTCACTTCGCGCTCTGGCGATGCGCTGATGTTGTGGATGGACAGATCAGCCCCGTCGTATTCTTCTTCCTGGCTTAGGCGCAAACCCATTGTGGCCTTCAACAGACCATAAACCAGCGTTCCACCCAGCACCGCCCAGCCCACACCCATGGCTGTTCCGATGAGCTGGGCGCCCAGGGTGACACCACCCAAACCGCCAAATGCTGTAGATCCAAAAATACCGGCAGCTACGCCGCCCAACGTGCCGCATAGCCCATGCAGCGGCCATACGCCCAGCACGTCGTCTATCTTCCAGCGGTTTTGGGTTAGTGTGAACATGCCGACGAAGACCGTACCCGCTGCAGCCCCCACCACCAGTGCACCTATGGGGTGCATTACATCCGAGCCTGCGCACACCGCCACCAGACCGGCAAGCGGGCCGTTGTGTACAAAGCCGGGGTCATTCTTGCCTGCAACCAGCGCGGCCAGCGTGCCACCCACCATGGCCATCAATGAGTTCACGGCGACGAGGCCCGAAATCTTGTCCAGCGTTTGTGCACTCATGACATTGAAACCGAACCAGCCCACGGTCAATATCCAGGCACCTAACGCCAAAAAGGGGATGCTTGACGGCGGATGGGCGGAGATAGCGCCATCTTTGCGGTATCGGTTGCTGCGCGCACCGAGCAGCATGACGGCCGGCAAGGCAATCCACCCGCCCACGGCATGCACGACCACGCTGCCTGCAAAGTCATGGAATTCGGCCCCGGTTTGCGCCTTGATCCATGCCTGTATTCCAAAATGCTGGTTCCAGACAATACCCTCAAAGAAGGGGTAAATAAACCCCACGATGACAGCGGTAGCAATCAATTGAGGCCAAAAACGCGCCCGTTCGGCAATGCCGCCTGAGATGATGGCCGGAATGGCGGCAGCAAACGTGAGCAAGAAGAAGAACTTCACCAGTTCATAACCATTGCGTGCAGCAAGCGTCTCTGCGCCCACGAAAAAGCTGGTTCCGTAGGCGACGGCATAGCCCACGAGGAAATACACCACGGTAGACACCGAGAAGTCCACCAGAATTTTGACCAGTGCATTGACTTGGTTTTTGCGGCGCACGGTGCCGAGCTCCAAAAACGCGAAGCCAGCGTGCATGGCCAGTACCATGATGCCGCCCAAGAGAATGAACAAGGCGTCTGCGCCCTGTTTTAGTGCTTCCATGAGAACCCTTTGGTTAAGATGATTGTTATTGGTGCGTTTTTGTGCGATTTCACAATTGCGCACCAAATGCATGCAATAAATGCGCCAGATTGAAGTGTCTGTTCCAAAATGGGGCTGGCTTGCAACCAGGACCAGCGTACGCGCACGGCGCTGCAAAAAGCGCAGCCCTTGCTATACTGCCCTCCAGCGCCAATTTGCTCCAGCTTGCGGGCGCTTAATAAATACAGCTAAAGACGGACCGCGACACCACAATACCCGGCCTTGTTTTTAGCAATGCCGGGTTTTTTATTGGGGTTGGGTTTGTCTTCTATGCCTTTGATCGCGACGCCACAGTCACAGCATTTCGCCGAAGCCTTGCCACTGCAAAGTGGTGCCGCGCTGCGCGACTATTCACTCAGCTACGAGACCTATGGCACGCTCAATGCCGCACGCAGCAACGCCGTGCTGATCTGCCACGCGCTGAACGCATCGCACCACGTGGCCGGTAGCTACGCAGGCCAGGCGAATTCGGAGGGTTGGTGGGACAACATGATCGGCCCCGGCAAGCCAGTGGACACCGACCGCTTCTTCGTCATCGGCGTCAACAATTTAGGCTCGTGCTTTGGCTCCACTGGGCCCATGCATGCCAACCCGGACGCGCCCGCTGGTAGCGGCAAGGTCTATGGCGCGGATTTTCCGGTCGTGACGGTAGAAGATTGGGTCAACGCGCAAGCCAGGCTGCTAGACGTGTTGGGTATCCGTGTCCTGGCAGCTGTCATGGGCGGCTCGCTGGGCGGCATGCAGGCGCTGAGCTGGGGGCTGCAATACCCCGACCGCGTGCGACACGCCGTGGTTGTGGCCAGTGCGCCCAATTTGACGGCAGAGAACATCGCGTTCAACGAAGTGGCGCGACGTGCCATCGTCACCGATCCCGACTTCCATGGAGGCCATTTTTACGAGCACGACACGGTACCCAAGCGTGGCCTGCGTATCGCCCGCATGATTGGGCACATCACGTATTTGAGTGATGACGTGATGAACGAGAAGTTCGGGAGACAGTTGCGTGATGCGGTTTTGGAAACCGGGTCTTATAAATATTCGACGCAAGAGGTCGAGTTCCAGATCGAGAGCTACCTGCGCTACCAGGGCGACAAGTTCGCCGAATACTTTGACGCCAACACCTATCTGCTGATCACGCGCGCGCTGGACTACTTTGACCCGGCCAGTGCCTATGGTGGCGACCTCAGCAAGGCGCTGGCCAAAGCCAACTGCAAATTCCTGCTGGTCAGCTTCACCACCGACTGGCGCTTTTCGCCAAAACGCAGCCGCGAAATCGTCAAGGCCTTGCTCGACAACCAGCGCGACGTCAGTTACGCCGAGATCGATGCGCCGCATGGACACGATGCCTTTCTGCTGGATGACCCTCGGTACATGGGCGTGGTGCGCTCCTACTTCGATAGCATTTGGAAGGAGGTTGCCGCTGCGCCGGGCCGCCCCAAGCAAGGCACGGCCCCCCTGGGGGGCAGCGCAATACGCGCAGCGACAAGCGTGGGGCTAACAACACCATGAGCGATCTCCACACCATGCACGCTTTGGCACAGCTGGTGCCGCAGGGCGCACGCGTACTTGACCTAGGCTGTGGCGACGGCGCCATGCTCGCCCACCTCCAGCAAACGCGCAGTTGCACCGGCTACGGCGTGGAGATCGACGACGCCAATGTGCTGGCCTGCGTCAAGCGCGGCGTCAACGTCATCCAGCTCAACCTGGACGAAGGTCTGGCCCTGTTTGGCGACGCGTCGTTTGACGTGGTGCTGCAGATCGACACGCTGCAACACTTGCGCAATGCCGAGGTCATGCTGCGCGAGACCGTGCGCGTGGGCCGTGTGGGCATCGTCGCCTTCCCCAATTTTGCCCACTGGCCGAATCGCCTGAGCGTGCTCAAAGGCCGCATGCCGGTCACCAAACGCCTGCCCTACCAGTGGTACGACACGCCCAATATCCGCGTCGGCACACATGCCGATCTGGCCCTGCTGGCCGCGCGCAATGGCCTGCAGGTGCAAGACAGCTTTGGCTTGCAGGATGGGCAAGCCGTGCGCTTTTTGCCCAATCTGCGGGCCGGCACTTCGGTCTACAAACTCGCTTTGCCAGGCCAATCGGTTTAGCGCCAGGAACTGTTGCGCAAGCCCTGTGCTAAAGTCCGGCCATCGGGGTTTCAGCTCCCCGGTGTCGGGCCCCACAGGGCTCCAAGATGGTGTCCCATCCAATTGCTGGTAACGCAAAAGGAGTAATCCGTGGACACCCAAAATCCGTCAATTTTTCCCATTTCCCCACTTGCCTTCAATGCGCTCATCGGTCGTGCCGACACGCCATTGATCCTGGACGTGCGCCGTCAAGCGCGCTTTGATGAGAGCCCGCGTATGCTGGCTTGCGCGCAGCGCTGCGCACCTGAGGATGTCGCCGCACTGGCGGCAGCCCGACCGGCTGGCGACGTGCTCGTTTATTGCGTCTATGGCCACAACGTGAGCGAAGAAGCCGCCGCCGCGCTGCAAGCCGCAGGCTGGCGTGCCCAGCCCATCGCAGGCGGCATCGAAGGCGGGCAAGCGGGCCAGGACGACGCGCAGGCCATCGGGCAGTGGCGAGCCACGCCGCCGCTGACATTTGCCAAGCGCCCGGACTGGGGTGTCACCGGCGAACAGCCCTCACGCTGGATTACGCGTGAGCTGCCCAAGATCGACCGTATCGCTTGCCCCTGGTTGATACGCCGGTTTATCGACACGCAGGCTGAGTTCTTCTACGTGCCGACCGCCCAGGTGCTGGCCCAAGCAAAAACACTGGGTGCCGTGGCATTCGACATTCCTGGCGCACCGGTATCGCACGTGGGCGAGCTGTGCAGTTTTGACGCCCTGCTGCTGGGTTTTGATCTGCACGACGCCGCGCTCAATCTGCTGGCCACCATCGTCCGGGGTGCCGACACCGACCGCCTGGATTTGGCGCCGCAGTCTGCCGGTTTGTTGGCCTTCTCCCTAGGGTTGTCGCGACTGCACGCTGCCGACGACCACGCCATGTTGGAAGCAGCCATGCCGCTGTACGACGCGCTCTACGCCTGGTGCCGTGACCGGGTCGCCGCGCAAGACGAGCCCCACAACTGGAAACCCGAAAAAATGGTCGGAGCCGCTGCATGACCGCACCCCAAACCCAAGTGTCTTTCGCCGAGGCCTTTCGCTTTTGGCTCAAGCTGGGCTTCATCAGCTTTGGCGGCCCGGCTGGGCAAATCGCCATCATGCACCGCGAGCTGGTGGAGCAGAAACGCTGGATCTCGGAGTCGCGCTTTCTGCACGCGCTGAACTACTGCATGCTGCTGCCGGGCCCCGAGGCGCAGCAGCTGGCCACGTATATCGGCTGGCTGATGCACCGCAGCTGGGGTGGCATCGTCGCGGGCGCGCTGTTTGTGTTGCCCTCGCTGTTCATCCTGATTGCTTTAAGCTGGATCTACGTGGCCTTTGGCAATGTGCCCTGGGTGGCGGGCTTGTTGTACGGCATCAAGCCGGCGGTGGCTGCAATCGTGTTGCAGGCGGTGCATCGTATCGGCTCCAAGACTTTGAAAAAACCGTCGGTAGCCCCTGCGCTGTGGGCAATTGCCGCTAGCAGTTTTGTAGCGATCTATGCCTTTGGCGTGCCGTTTCCGTGGATCGTGCTGGCGGCTGCGTTGGTCGGTTGGTTGGGCTCTCGGTGGGTGCCGGGCCAGTTCTCTGGCGCAGGTGGACACGGTGCAGTGAAGGCCAATGCATCGAACGCCAGTGCGTCGGACTGGGTGATTGGCGACGACACACCCACTCCAGCCCATGCACGTTTCAAACCCTCACGCCTGGTCACCGTTTTGGCAGTGGGCGCTGCCTTGTGGCTGTTGCCCATGGGCGCACTGGTGGCGTGGCAGGGGTGGGACGGCGCGCTGGCCCAGATGGCCTGGTTCTTCACCAAGGCCGCGCTGTTGACCTTTGGCGGCGCCTATGCGGTGCTGCCCTATGTGTACCAGGGCGCGGTCGAGCACTTTGGTTGGCTGACCGGCACGCAGATGATCGACGGCCTGGCGCTGGGTGAGACGACGCCGGGGCCGCTGATCATGGTCGTGGCCTTTGTCGGCTTTGTCGGTGGCTGGAGCAAAGAGGTGCTGGGGCCGGATGCGCAGTTTCTGGGTGCGGCGCTGGCGGCCACCGTGGTGACATGGTTTACCTTTCTGCCATCGTTTGTCTTTATTTTGGCCGGTGGGCCCGTCGTGGAATCGACCCACGGCAAGCTGCAGTTCACCGCGCCGCTGACCGCCATCACGGCAGCCGTGGTTGGGGTGATAGCCAGTCTTGCTCTATTTTTTATAGCACATATTGCAATCAAATCGGGGGCTGGCGGCACATTTCTCGCAAGGCTCGATTGGGTGGCGTTGGCCTTGACCGCGCTTGCTTCGCTAGCGCTGCTGCGCTACAAGCTGGGCGTAATTCCGGTCATTGCTGTCTGTGCGCTGGCGGGCCTTGCGGCCAAGTTGCTGGGATGGGCCTGAACCCCGGCGCTACCAGCCACCTACACTGCAGTCTCACCAGAGTAAATTACATGCCGCAACCGCCATCTTTCGTCTTGTTCAGCAACCGCTGGGTCCGTGTGCTGCGCGTGGCCGCTCTCAATGCCATGGTGGGCCTGCTGGCCGCCTGCGCCACCGGTATGGGCACCGACCCCAGCACGGGCGCACAGACGTTTCAGGTTCAGAACCGTTTGCTCATCACGCCAGCCAACGGTGGGCGGCACATCACCAGCGCCGAATTGCAGCCAGGCGACATCATCCTCTCGTCGACCAACGGCGTTACCTCTTTGGGCATCCGTTTGCTCACACTCTCACCGGTGAGCCACGCGGCGCTGTACCTGGGTGATGACAACATTGCAGAGGCCGTGGGGTCTGGCATCCGCACCCGCAAAATGGCAGAGTTTGTCGAAGACGAATCCACTATTGTTGCCTTCCGCCACCCCGGTGTGCGTATCGAACATGCCGACACCATGCGCAGCTTTGCACAGGCGCAGTCGGGCAAGAAGTACAACGTGGTCGGCGTGGTGCTGCAGGCGCCGTTTACGCTGCAACGCCAGTACTGTGAATTGCCACTGGTGCCCAGCCTGGTGCGCGATGCATGTATTCGCGGGCTGGCCGCCATACAGCTCGGCGTGGCGCGCAATGACCGCTTTTTCTGCTCGCAGTTCGT
>JBBQBG010000148.1:0-9706 GCA_038317285.1 Burkholderiales bacterium
AAGGCCACCAGGGTGCTACGGGCACCCTGCTGTGGTCGGTCATCAGCGACTATGTTTTGCCACCCCATCGATGGACCCCTAGCTACGGCATGGTGCTGACCACCAGCAACCGTCTGTACGCCCCGGGGTCCGGCGGCAAATTGCTGATGCGTGGCGATGCTGACGCTATCAACGGCACCCTGCAAGAAGTCATTTTCTTTGGTGCCAATGTGTACAACAGTGCCAAGGCAGCGTGCGATGCCAGCATCTTCATCAACACGCCACTAACGGCAGATGCCAATGGCACGATCTACTTTGGCTTCATGGCTACTGCTGGCAACCCGGCTGGCGTCGTCAGTGGTCTGGCGCGCGTAACAGCCGATGGTGTGGGCACTTGGGTGTCGGCCGCCGCCGCCAGCAGCGACCCGTCAATCGACAAAGTCGCGATGAATTGCGCTCCAGGGCTGTCCAGCGATGGCAAGACCGTCTATGTTGCGGTCAATGTCCCGGTGGCGACGGGCGTGCGGCAAACCGGCTACCTGTTGGCGCTCGATAGCACAACGCTGGCCACCAAGGGGCGCATGCGTTTGATGGACCCGTCTAGCGGGCTTCCAGCGCGCATCAGCGACGACGGAACCTCTTCGCCGACGATCGCGCCCAATGGTGATGTGCTGTACGGTGTGCTGGAGTCCGACTCGCGTTTGCACAACGGACGGGGCTGGTTGTTGCATTTTGATGCGGCACTGTCGCAGACCAAGACGCCGGGCTCGTTTGGATGGGACGACACAGCGTCGCTGATGCCTGCGGCCATGGTGACCTCATACACCGGCACGTCCACTTATTTGCTGATGAGCAAATACAACAATTACGGCGGCGTGGGCTCGGGCGATGGCCGCAACCGGGTCGCGGTGCTGGACCCGGATCAAAGCCAACCCGACTTCCTGACCGGGATACCGGTGATGAAGGAAGTGCTGACCATCTTGGGACCTACGCCCGACACCGCTTATGGTGGCGGTGTCAAAGAGTGGTGCATCAATACTGCCGCGGTCGATCCGGTTACCAAGTCTGTCTTGGTGAACAACGAAGATGGCTTCTTGTACCGCTGGGATATGGCCACCAACACCTTTACCGAACGCATTCGGCTGACTGCGGGTCTAGGCGAGGCCTATACCCCTACGCTAATTGGCCCTGATGGAGCCGTGTTCGCGGTCAACAATGCGACCCTGTTTTCGGTGGGCCGCTAAGCATGGACCAACCCATGGACCAACCGATAGTGGACGCCAGACACCGCTACACGCACCCGGCAGTATTTCTGCTGTTGGTTATTCCGTTTGGCGCTGCCAGCGGGTTTCTGGGCGTCACTATCGTCTACTTGCTGGGCAAGGCGGGTGTGGACCCCGTCACCATTGCTGTGCTCACAGGCCTGAGCTTTCTGCCCCACACCTTCAAGTTTTTGTATGCGCCGCTGGTCGATCTGACCTGGAAGCGCAAACACTGGTTTGTGGTCGCCAGCATCACCAGTGCCTTGGGCATTGCGTTGCTGGGCATGATTCCGGCGACCGAGGCGGGCTTGCCCTGGCTGCGAGTGCTCGTAATTGCTGGCAATTTCGCGACCGCATTTTTGAGCTTGTCAGTTGAGAGCCTGATGGCCTACAACACGGCGCCCGATCAGTTGGGCCGCACGGCGGGGTGGTTTCAGGCCGGTAACCTGGGCGGCAGTGGCCTGGGCGGCGGCTTGGCCCTGGTCATTGCAGAAAACACAACATCCGCCTGGTTGCCCGGCGTTGTGTTGGCAACCATCTGTCTTCTGAGTGGGCTGGCTATTCGCTTCACCACCGAGCCTGAACCGCATCTGGCTGCGCTGGCGGACGAGCGACCCGGCGCAGCCGCATTGGCACACCCTTCCTGGTCCGTGTGGCGCGCCATCCGCAGGGTGTTGCTCGACCTGTGGCAGGTAGCCCGTTCGCGCATGGGCTACCTGGGTTTGCTGATTTGTTTCTTGCCCATAGGCTCGGGTGCGGCGGGCAACCTGTTTCCACTGTTCGCATCTGAATGGGGTGCCACCGCCAACGATGTGGCCGCTACCAGCGGGGCCCTCAGCGGACTGCTTTCGGCCTTCGGATGCATGGTGGGGGGCTACCTGTGCGACCGCATGGATCGCAAAAAGGCCTATGCAGTGTTTGGCATTTTGATGTCGGTCTGCGGCGTCTTGATGGCCTGGGCGCCGCATACTCTGAATATGTATTACCTGTTTGTGTTGTCTTACGGTTTTGTCAGCGGCTTGTGCTTTGCATCATTTACAGCCGTAACGCTGGAAGCCATTGGCACCGGTGCTGCTGCTACCAAGTACAGCATTTTTTCCTCACTGTCGAACACGCCGATCGCCTACATGGGCATTTTGAACGGTTACTTTTATGAAAAACATGGCAGCAACGCTGGCCTTTATTCCGACGCGGCCATGGGCGTTGCCGGGGTGCTGGTGTTTTTCGCGGTAACTGCCGTGTCCAGACGTTTGCACGACCGGTATTTAGAGCGGCGGCAACTGGCAAACGCGCCGGTTTGACGCGCCTGCCGTCCGACACTGGCCACCCATCGGCGGGCAGCCGCCGCCCATCTAAAGCGAGTTCCGCTTAGAAATAGGCACCCTACATTGAAATGGTCGTAAATCGGGAGCCAGACCATGCAAGACCACCAGTGCCTATCAAACTCCGCCACCAATCTGCAGCAACTGCGGGGCGTGAAGAGCAGGCGGTGGGCGCGGTCTGTATTTGCGATCTTCGGTTTGTGCGTGTTGGGCGCCTGCGGCGGGGGCGGTAGTGGCTCCCAGTGCACTAGCTGCAATGACAAAACCAATGCGCCCGTGTCGGCAATCGTAGCCGGTTCTGTGACGGACAAAACCGGCGCGCCAGTGCCGGGCGTCACGGTTAGCGTCTTCCACCACAACACCAACACGACGGTCACCAGCACGACGGACGCAAGCGGTGGGTATGCCGTGGCGGGTCTGGACACGGGCGCCAACGCCGACTACGAAATTTATGCGGCCAAGAGCGGCCTCGGGTTCGGTGCGGCTGTGGGGGATGCAGCCGGCACCGTGACCAAGTTCGATTTCAACGGCCTTTACCGCACCGTCATTCGCTTTTTGAGCATGCCGGCGCGTGATGTGCGTAGCGCTAACTTCACAGCGTACAAGCCAGGCGACAAGGTGGCCAGCTTGCCGCGCACGGGGCAGGCGGTCAGCTATGCCAGTGGTGACGACGCCGCCGTGGCCAAGGGCGTGGCCTGGCCTGGTGCGCGGTTTACCGACAACCTCAATGGCACGGTGAGTGACCGGTTGACGGGGCTGGTCTGGCTCAAGAACGCCGGATGCTTTGCCGCCAGCGACTGGTCCACAGCCTTGGCCGCCGCCAATAAGCTGGCCAGCGGCGCCTGCGGTCTCAGCGATGCATCCGCCGCAGGCCAGTGGCGCATGCCCAATGCCAAAGAGCTTGAAAGCCTGGTGGACGTATCGCAGGCCAACCCCGCGCTATCTGCGGGGCACCCGTTCACCGGCATCAACTTGGTCAACGCGTACTGGACGTCCACCACCTACATGGCACTGACGTCAAATGCCATGGCCATCCGTTTTTCAGACGGCCGCTGGATCAACGGTGCAGCCAGTGCAGTGGGCGGCGGTCTGCTGGCTACCGGTGAGGGCAGCTTCAACAACGCCAAGTCAACCTCGGTCAATGGGCTGTGGGCGGTCAAGTCCGGTGGTGCAGGTGCTATTCAACTGTTGGCAACGGGCGTGTACGACGGGCAGGGTGGAGCATCGTTCGGCCTGCGCGATGACGCCAACCTGCAAATCGGTGCGGTGCTGACCTCGGCACGCTTCATTGACAAAGGAGACGGCACCTTGGCAGACACGGTGACCGGCCTGACCTGGCTCAAAAAGGCCGACTGCATCAACCAAACCTGGGCCGCGGCGTTGTCTACCGTCAATGCCCTGGCAAGCGGCCAATGTGGCCTGAGCGACGGCTCCAGCGCCGGGCAATGGCGCTTGCCCAACCGCAGCGAGATGCTGAGCCTGTCGGACCGTGCGCCCACCTTCCCCCAGGCCGCATACCTGAATGGACAATTCCAGGCCAACACGTCGGTCAATGGCCCGGTCATTTTTACCAATTTCATCGTGTCGGATTACTACTGGACGTCCACCACCGACGCGGCCGACACCACCCAGGCCTGGACGCTGTACAGCTGCGATTTCGGGGTCTACAACATGGCTAAAACGGCCACGCGGTATGCGTTGGCGGTGCGCTAAGCTTTTTTCCTTGCCCGCACACGGCGGGCAAAGGAGGCTGCCGGCCGATAATGCGCGGCATCACAACCCATGATTGTCAAAAGGACAACGGCACACCATGAAGATGCGAATCGGAGAAGGCTGGGACATCCACGCTTTGGTAGAAGGGCGCAAGCTGATTCTGGGCGGTGTCGAAATCCCCCATAGCAAGGGCCTGCTGGGCCATTCCGACGCCGATGCGCTGCTGCATGCCATCACCGATGCCCTGTTGGGTGCGGCGGCCATGGGGGATATCGGTACGCATTTCCCTGACACCGACGCCCGTTTCAAAGGCGCTGACTCGGGTGTTTTATTGACAAAAGCCGCACGGCGCGTGCGCGAGCAGGGCTTTGAGATCTGCAATGTGGACAGCACCGTCATCGCCCAAGCGCCGAAATTGGCACCCCATATGGCTGCCATGCGTGCACGTATTGCCCAGGTGTTGGACGTGGACATAGACCAGGTCAACGTCAAGGCGAAAACTGCCGAGAAGATGGGCCCAGTGGGCGAAGGCCTGGCGATGGAGGCGCGCGCGGTGGTGTTGCTTACCAAAACTTGAGCCGCCCTGTGCCCAGCTTTACGGTGCGTAGTGCGGAATCTGGGAACTCGCCCTACGCAACAGGCCTCCAATGCGTTAACCCCGTTCAACGGACCATTTTTGTAAAGGTGGCGCAATGAAACTTTCAATTTTTTCATGGGTCTGCGCAGGCTTGGTGCTTGCCAGTGCACCAGCGGCGGCGGGCACGGTCAACGTCGTGTTTGTCCATCCTGAGACCTACACCGACGCACGGGAGTGGGAAGAGCGCGACAGCAGCGCCAATTTGCAAGCCCTTTCTGACTACTTGCAGTGGCTTGGTAAAAAATATCTGCCCGCAGACCAGAACCTGCAAGTTGACGTGCTCAACGTGGACTTGGCCGGCAAGCTGCGCTCCTCCGCCCGTTGGGGCATGGTTCGGGTAGTCGGCAAACCACTGGATTGGCCGCAGATGGAGCTGCGCTACCGGCTCGAATCCGACGGCAAGGTCTTGGACAGCGCGCAGGAGTCGATTTCTGACATGGCGTACGACCAGCACCTTGGCTTCGCTGGCGGGGAGGCCCTGTCGCCAGAAAAGCACATGCTGAAAGATTGGTTTCGGAGCCGGTTTGCCAAGAATTTGGCCAAGAACTAAACCTCTAATTTAGTACTGCACGCCTACTCGGTTTGGGCAGAGAATGCTCGGGGCCACTTTGTGTGGCGCCTTGTCACTTTCATACTGCCCACCCATGACTGCTATTGCCTCCTTCGCGAACACTGCTCACCCCCATCTGCTGCAACCGCTGAACCTGGGTTTCACCACGTTGCGCAACCGCGTGATGATGGGCTCCATGCACACTGGCCTTGAGGATCGCTTTTATAACTATCCCAAGTTGGCTGCGTACTTTCGGGAGCGGGCCAAGGGTGGCGTAGGCTTGATCGTGACCGGCGGTATCTCGCCCAACCGCCAAGGCTGGCTGCTGCCATTCGGCGGCACGCTCAATTCGATATTCGATGTACGCAACCACCGCAAGCTCACCCAAGCGGTGCACGAGGAGGGCGGCAAGATACTGATGCAGATCTTGCACTCTGGGTGTTACGGCTACCAGCCGTTCGTGGTGTCGGCCTCCAGCATCAAATCGCCCATCTCGATGTTCAAGCCGAAGGCTTTGACCGAAGGCGGCATTCAGTCCACGATCAAGGCCTATGTGCGCTGCGCCAGGCTGGCGCAAAAAGCGGGTTACGACGGTGTGGAGATTATGGGCAGCGAAGGCTATCTGCTGAACCAGTTTTTGTGCACCCGCACCAACCAGCGCACCGACCGTTGGGGTGGCAGCATTGAAAACCGCATGCGGCTACCGGTGGAGATCGTGCGCCAGGTCCGCGCGGCCGTTGGGCCGAACTTTATCCTCATGTACCGCCACTCGGTGCTAGATCTTGTGGAGGGTGGCAACACCTGGCCCGAGGTGGTGCTTGTAGCCCAGGCGCTAGAGGTCGCAGGTGTGACCTTGTTCAACACCGGCATTGGCTGGCACGAGGCGCGCACGCCCACCATCGTCACCTCCGTGCCGCGCGCAGCCTTCGCCAGTGTGGCAGCGCGGCTGAAGCAGGCCGTCACGGTGCCGGTTATCGCCAGCAACCGCATCAACATGCCCGACGAAGCCGAGGCGCTGATCGCCAGTGGAAGCGTTGACATGGTGTCGATGGCACGTCCCTTTTTGGCGGATTCCGATTGGGTCAACAAGGTGGCGGCCGGGCGGGTGGACGAAATTAACACCTGCATCGGTTGCAACCAAGCCTGCCTGGACCACACCTTCGCCAACAAGCGCGCCAGTTGCTTGGTTAACCCCCGTGCTGCGCATGAGACCGAGTTGGTCTACCGCAAAGCTGCGCGCAAGAAGCGCGTTGCGGTCGTGGGGGCTGGGCCCGCCGGTCTGTCCGCAGCCACGGTGGCGGCCGAGTGTGGCCATGACGTGACGCTGTTCGACAGCAGCGACCGGGTGGGCGGCCAGTTCAACATGGCGATGCAAGTGCCCGGCAAAGAAGAGTTCGCGCAGACCTTGCGGTATTTTTCGCGGCGCCTTGAGATCACTGGCGTGGCGGTCAAGTTGAACCAGCGCGTCACCCGCGAGCAGTTGTTGGCCCAAGGTTTCGATGACATCGTGCTGGCCACCGGCATTGTGCCGCGCACGCCGCGCATTCCCGGCGTGGAGCGGGCCAACGTGGTGTCGTACCTCGACGTACTGAAACGCAAGGCTACCTTGGGCAAGCGCGTGGCCATCATTGGCGCGGGCGGCATTGGCTTTGATGTAGCCGAATTTTTACTACACGACCCAGCCGTGGTCCTGCCTCTGTCGATCGAACACTGGTGCCAGGAATGGGGTGTGGACTTGCAAGCCCAGGCCCACGGTGGTTTGGTGGCTGCGGCACCTGCCGAGCCCTACCGCGAGCTTTTTTTGTTGCAGCGCAAAACCACGCGGGTGGGTGCGGGCCTAGGCAAGACGTCGGGCTGGGTGCACCGCGCGGTGTTACAGCGCAACGGTGTGCAGATGCTGTCGGGGGTGGAATACCTGCGCATTGACGATGCTGGCTTGCACATCACGGTCAATGGCCAGCCCCAATTGCTAGAGGTCGACCATGTGGTGTTGTGTGCCGGTCAGGAATCGTTGACCGAACTGATGCCATCCAAGGTCGCTGCGGCAGCGTCGCCGGGCGCGCCGCGGTTCCACACCATAGGCGGGGCCGCACTGGCCAGCGAGCTCGATGCCAAACGCGCCATCCGCGAGGGCGCCATGTTGGCCGCCAGCTTTTGATGTGCCACGGCGGGGCAGCGATGAACTCGTAGGGAAGAGCGTGATGGCTATTTCTTCAGGCGCTCGTGACCCGGTGCAACCGCACGTTGGCCGACAAGCCACCAGACGGTGCATTGCCCAATGAAAACGAGCCACCCATACGCTGCACGGTTTTGTCGACAATCGCCAGGCCCAAGCCGGCGCCATTGGCAGCCGTGCGGGCCGCTTCGCCCCGGTAAAACGGCTGGGTGAGGTTTACTAGTTGCTCTGGCGCAACACCTACTCCGTGGTCGCGGATCTTGATGAGTACCCATTTGTCACGGGATATTGCAGCCAACTGGATGCGGGCGATGCCGGTATCGACCGATTTGCCGTAGCGGCGGGCGTTTTCGAGCAAGTTGGAAATGATGCGGCCCAGCTCTACCTCGTCCGCCATGACCAGCAGGTTGTCTTCTAGCTGGACCTTGATCTTGACGTCGGTGTGCTTCTGATAAGAATAGGTGCACGCCTCAACCACGTCGGCCAGCACCACTGGACATAGTTTGGCCTTGTCGGGGCGGGCATAGTCCAGGAATTTTCCGATGATGGCATCGAGCTGTGCAATGTCGGCCGACATGTGCGCACGTGCATCCAGATCGGCGACGCTCATTTCGGTTTCCAGGCGTAGCCGGGCCAATGGCGTGCGCAGGTCGTGTGAGATGCCGGCCAGCATGACGGCCCGGTCTTGCTCGATCTTGGCCAGCCTCTGTGCCATGCGGTTGAAGCCGATATTGACCTCGCGTATTTCGCCGGTCTGCACGTTTTCGTCCAAACGGCTGGCTTCAAAATCACCTTCGCGCACCCTGCTTGCGGCAAACGACAACTGTTTCAACGGCCGGTTGATCAAACGCGCAATCAGCGCGGCGCCCACCAGCGACAGAGCGGTAGCCACGGCCAGCCAGACGCCCCAGGTCTTGCCTTCGGGGGCGTGGAAACGGGTCTCATCGGTCAGAAGCCAATAATCGTCGCCGTCTATGACAAAGCCGATCCACAAACCAGACTGGTTGTTGACACTGTTGGCAACTACGGTGCCGTTACCCAGGCGCTTGCTCAACTCGCTGGACACCCGGCGGCTCAGGGCATCGTCATCGAATGGCGTGAACTTGTCACTGGGCTCGCGCGGGACGATACGCAAGCCCTCTTGGTCGCTCATGGTCTTGAGCAAGGCCACCCTTGCAATGGCGTCGGAATAGACCAGGGCTGCGCGACTCAGGTTGACCTGCGACGCCAGTTCTTGGGCGGTACCCACCGCATGCGTCTCGAATTCCAGCGAATGCAGGGTTTGCAACCAGGCCAGCATGCTGCCCACCAGCAACACGGCAATCAGGAAAAACGTGCGCCAGAAGAGATTGAGGCCAACCGGCGTGGACTCGTATTCGGAGTCGTCCTGCGACGCCGATACAGTCCGCTTGCTGGGGAGCAGGCCCAAACTCAAGCCGCTTCGTCAGGCACGAAGACGTAGCCCACGCCCCATACGGTCTGAATGAAATGCGGCGACGCGGGGTCTTTTTCAATGAGTTTGCGCAGACGCGAAACCTGCACATCCAGGCTGCGGTCAAACGGTTCGAACTCGCGCCCACGTGAAAGCTGGGCCAGTTTTTCGCGTGACAGTGGTATGCGCGGATGCCGCACCAGTGCCTTGAGCATGGCAAATTCGCCCGTGGTCAAGGTCAGTTCTTTCCCTTCCTTGTGCAGGGTGCGGGCGGCTAGATCAAAAGTGAATACGCCAAAACGGGCCACTTCATTTTCTGTCGATGGGGCGCCCGGCACCTCGGGCGTGGGTCGCCGGCGCAGCACGGCGTGGATCCGGGCCAGCAGTTCGCGGGGGTTGAAGGGTTTGCCAAGGTAATCGTCGGCGCCCACTTCCAGCCCCACGATACGGTCGATGTCTTCCCCTTTGGCGGTCAGCATGATGATGGGGGTTGCATCACCGGCGGCGCGCAGGCGCCGGCAGATGGATAGGCCGTCTTCGCCGGGCATCATCAGGTCCAGCACGATCAGATCAGCGGTTTCGCGCAACATAATTCGGGTGAGGGATTTGCCATCTTCCGCCAGAAGGACATCAAA
>JBBQBG010000149.1:0-9538 GCA_038317285.1 Burkholderiales bacterium
AACAACCAGATGGACACTATCGGACCCCACATATCGTTCGAACGTGGCAGGGCTTCTTGCGCCACGGAATGCGCCAGGCTGAGCAAAATCTGAATCGCTTTGGGTGCCGGACTGACATCAACGTGCGGCAAATATGGCGTCATTAACAGCAAAGGCAGCAACACCCAGCATAGGTAAAGGCAGGTAGCGCCGAAGGGTCGTATCAAGCACCGTATGGTCAGCGTTACCAATGATGCGGCCGAGAACCAAACGCTGAAGTCCCACAGTAAGTCAAAGAATGCTTTACTCACTGTCGTACTCCTTTAGCAGTTTGCGCAGGGCCTCCACGTCGGCCGCCTTTAATTTTCGGTGCGCCGAAAAATGCGCCACCATGGGGGCGAGCCGTCCACCGAATATTCGGTCCACCAAACTAAGGCTTTGGGTGCCCAGCCATTCCTGGCGCTGCAATACGGGCGAATACAGATAGCGTCGCCCTTCTTTTTCGGCTCCGATGGCACCTTTTTTCAGGAGCCGATTGATGAGCGTTTTGATCGTGGGAAGCTGCCAATCGTGATGATTGGCAAGCGCACGAGCGATGTCGTCAGTGCATAGTGGGCTTTGCTTCCATAGCACCTCCATGACATGGGCCTCAGCGTCGGTTATGTTGTGCATTGAAACTGATTACGTTTGTAAACAAAGAGTAATGATTACACTTGTAATCGATTATGTCAAGAAATTTTCAGGACAAGCCGCAGGATGGGCGGCTGCTCTGCAGGTGGTTGAGCGCCCTGACATCGTGATTGTTCGAACGCGCCCGGTTCAACTAGGTCGCATTACCAGCGCGATTGCCAGTCCGCTTAACTACGTGTTGTCGTGGTGCAAATATGCTTTTGAAAAATCCAGGTCGCGCAGCGCTTGGGGTGCTATGAAGATGTGCCCTGTTCCAGAGTGAAACGCATCACTAAAGCCGTCTACTTGCAGCAGGAGAACGTCTCCCTGCTTTTCTCGAGGGTCACATTGAGTGAAGCATGCATAACCGCCGAGTTTTTCGCCTCTTCCACCCAGCGATTCGAAGGTAATCACGGACTGTTGTTCGCGTGAAAACTGCTCCAAAAATTCTTGCTCAAGGCAAGGGTCGTGTTCCCCCGTATCTGGGTCATGGGATCCACTGAAATTAAAGTTGACATCGCTGAACCCCCCGTATTCAACGCGTTTGCTGAAGGCCAAAGCGGCTTCTATGAAGACGGGACTTGAGCGAAAGAGATCGGGAGTTAAAAACGGAAAATCACTGAGGCAATCTTCGTCGATTTTCTCGTGGAAGACGATGCGGTGGTTATCACTTTGTTCCCAACCCGCATAGTCATCGCTACCCGCGCAAACAAACAGTTGTAGCAATCCCGAGCGGGGGAAGTCCTTAAGCGAAGGGACCTCGGAAAAGTTGATTTGGGCAACCAAAATCATGGGGCGGTCATCACTGGTGCGCCTGGGGTAGTCCATGGATTTTGGCCAATAGGGTTTGCCCAAAAATTTGCTGACGTCAACTGCCAAAACAGCGCGATCGACGTGATAGTCATCACAGTCATGATCGGGATCTACTTCTGTCGGCTCGATGTGTATGTAATCACGCTTGAAGGTTTCCAGCTCTTTTCGGAACGGGCCGAGAAATTCAGGTAGGCTCATTTTGTGAAGGGTCAGTAGAAATATGCAAATTGAATCGCGCGTTTTATGGGCGGCCCAGGTCCATGGTCCAGTACAGGCCGTAGGTAGACGCATCGTTGCGCTTGCAGGCAACGGCAATATCCTGGTACACAGGGTTCATCATATTCTGGCAATGGCCTGGGCTGTTGATCCAACTGCGCATGACTGCCTCTACGGTGGGTTGACCCGCAGCAATGTTTTCGCCCGCTGCAGAAAAGCTATAGCCCGCTGCCGTGATTCGCGTGGTCAAGGTGCTTCCGTTGGAACCGACATGTGAAAAGAAGTTGTGGGTAGCCATGTCGGTGGAATGGCCGCTGGCCGCCCGCAGCAGCACACTGTTCCAATTGAGCGGACCCGTGGCGCGATAGATGGTCGATCCGCATACTGCGCCGGCTGCGCGCAACGCGTTGACCCGATTCATTAATTCGACCTGAAGTCCACTGGGGCCATTTAACCCACAACTGTCCTTATCGGAAACTGTCGGAGCGACCGGCACAGTAGGGGCAGGAGCAGGGGCAGGAGCAGGGGCAGGAGCAGGAGCAGGAGCAGGAGCAGGAGCAGGAGCAGGAGCAGGAGCAGGAGCAGGAGCAGGAGCAGGAGCAGGAGCAGGAGCAGGCACTGGCACTGGCACCGGCACCGGCGCGGTAATCACCGGCTGGGGCGCTGGGGTGGGCGCAGGCTGCGACCGGTCTGTTGCCTCCGGTGCTACAGCAACGACGGGGGTTACCGCGACCACCGCTGCGGGTGCCGCCGCGCTGGTGGAGTTGTTGTCGCCACCGCCACCGCCACCGCAGGCGGCCAATAAAACGCAAAGGCCAAGAGTGAGACACGAACGCACGACGCGTTGGTTTTTTTGATCGATCATCAGGGAATTGGAGCTCGAATAGGAAAGACCGCGCATTCTGCCTCGCGTTGGGCCGTCCAGCGAAACCATCTTGTAAGTGAACGTACGGGGCCATACTGCCCGTGCCCCGGGCTGTGTAAAACGGAACGCAGCAAGTGGTTTGTACCGATGGCGTACAAACGCTTGAAAAAATTGTCCATCCAACCAGGGTCTGCGATCAACGCGCGGTGCGCGCCGATCCCGTCCCCTGATCGATACGGTTGACTAGCAAATCGGCGAAATTGTCATTTCCCAAATTGATGCGTATGCGTACCGGCAGGTACTGCAGGCTGGGTGCAAACCATAATTCCGCCTGGATTGCGCCACCTGGATTGGCAACGGGGCGTGGGCGCAAATGAAACGCTGGCACCTCACCAATCTCCGGAATCTGTAGTGTTTCCAGTGCAACCACGTCATAGGTCCACAAATTCATTTCTTGGGGCCGCGCAAGCCACAGCGGCACTTGGGCACCCACGACCAGGGGTTGTCGCCCCGTCGAGAAGCGTCGCGCCAATTCAACAAACTGGCTCGCGGTGTCTTGCAGCCCCAGCGGTTGGGCCGCTGTGCTGCCGTTATTGAACTTAACGTCCACGCCATCCAAGGTCAGATGGCGCGCACGCCCTGAGTGCCGTTCTTCATAAACACGCGGTTGCAAACCCTCGTCCGCTAGCTCGCCTTGGCTTATCAGCGTCCCCGTAAAAAATAAGGCCACACGCAGGTCCACCTGTACTTGGTAGTGCCCGTCGCTGTGCTGCCACTGGACCTGACCTGAGCCATAGAAATCCCCGCGATAGTAGCCTTTCAGGTTGTACGACAGGCGCGTGTCTGCGGGCCAACTGTTCGCCGTGTCATCAACACGAGCCTCTGGCAATTCAGTCGCTTCGGGCTGAGGGTTGAAGTTACTTTCCATGGGTGGATCGGCTGGTGCCGACGCTGCTTCTGGCACCGCCGGCTCTGGGCTCTCTTTAGTCACGCGTGCCACTTGAACGGGCGCCGTATTCGGCGCCGCAGTAGCGCGGTGCGCAGCGGCCTTTCGGCGCGGGGGCCTTTTCGGCAATGCAGTGGCTTCGGGTTGAATCACGCGCATGAACATCGGTGCTGGCATCAACGTAAGCCTCGATCCGTCCATGACTTGTTCCCGCAGCCAGCCTAGCGCCACCCAGTGCACGGCCACAACCACAACCAGCAGTAAAGCGAGCCATCCAAGAGGCGTTGGTTTGAGCGAATTGAATCTCAGTGTCACAGCCACCATTGTTGCAGCAGCCCGATGCGCCCGGTTGCGGCACAGAATAGAGCTTTTGGCGATTCTGTTGCGTGCGGAAATCGAGCAGGGCCTGGCTACTTCCAGCGCAGCGCCTGCTTCTCCACCAGATGCCACGACAGACCGGCCAGTGTAAAAGTGATGACTGTGCTCGCCAACGCATAGCCGATGAAGCTCGCCTCATGCAGCTTGAAATGCGCCAACACCTGCTGAACTGGAAAGCCGTATAAATAGGCGCCATATGACCAATCTCCGATACGCGCAGGAATGCGCGGCAGCCAGCGCGCGTACAGCGCCAACCACAGGGTCAACATACCCGCGCCCAGCAGGTACAGCAGCGTTTGCCACGCACCCCGCTGCAGGCATAGCGCGCCGGCCAACGGCAACAGCGCCAGCCACAACATGGGGCGAATGGCACTGCGCCAGCAAGCGAAGATGGCCCCCAAAGCAAACAGCAGACCCAGCTTCCCATGGTAGTAGTCCATGCCCAGAAAGAGGTCAAAGGGGCGGGTCAAGGCATCCGTTGGGCGCACCAGCAGAAGTACCACCAAGCCTGCACCCAAAACGGGTACTTTGACCCGCAGCGGTCCCGGCAGCACGCTGGCCAGCGCCAATACGCCGTAGCAGGTGATCTCGTACGGCAGGGACCACAATGCGCCGTTGACCGTTATCGGCATAGGGTTCGCATAGAACACGCCGGGCAATGGGTATTTGATAAGCCACGCGCTGGTTGTCTCCAAGTAGTCCCATGTGATGGGGTGCTGCCAGTAAACCGCTTGCGGTAACACCGTCATCCATGGCCCTAGTATCAATACGCACAGCAGGCTCAGGGTGATCAATGCCGGATAGATGCGCAACGCGCGGCGGCGTGCAAATTCAAGCAGGTTGGGGCTGCGCTCCAGCGAAAGCGTCACCAGGTAGCCACTGAGCACAAAGAAGATTGCTACGCCCACTCCGCCCAAGGTGTCTAAGCCCAGCGTGCTGGCCAATGGTTCGCTGGCGGGACGTCCGCCCAGCGGATAGCAATGGCTGAACAGCACCAACCATGCTGCCAGCAGACGCAGGATGTCAAAGCGGTTGTCGGCGCGGTTCACCGCCTAAAGCCGCGCAGGCGCTTTGGCGGGGAACGCTACCGTAAAGCAGGTTCCGAGTCCGGGCGTTGATTGAACGGTCAATTTGCCGCCCAGAAGCGACGTGACGATGCGGTGGGAAATGGCAAGACCCAGGCCGGAGCCGCCTTGCCCTAAACGTGTGGTGAAGAAGGGGTCGAATATGCGCGACAGGATGGCCAATTCCATGCCCACACCATTGTCTACCACCGTCAAGTGCACGTATCCGCTGGCGTCATCATGCGTTGCCTGCAGCGTGATGGTTTCATCGGTGGCACCGACGAAACCATGTACTACAGAGTTCTGGACCAAATTGGAAATGACCTGGCCCAGAGGGCCTGGAAAACCATCGCATTCGATGCCCGGTGGCACTTCGTTGCATATGTGGACGGTAGCCGGGATCTTCTCGGTTGGCCCTAGCGTCTTGAGCACGTCCTCAACCACATCGTGTAGCGTGAACTGGCGTCGCCTCTGCGATGTTTGGTCCACCGCTACTTGCTTGAAACTGGCAATCAAGTCGGCGGCCTTGCGGCTGGCGCTGACTTGAAACTCACTGACCTCGGCCAGAAACAGCAGAAATTTTTGCAGCTCAGCTCGTTTGAGGCCATTACCTGTCGCCAACGCGTTGAACTCGCGCACCCGGTCTTGCAAGGTGCTCGACAACATCAACACATTGCCGATCGGTGTGTTGAGTTCGTGGGACACGCCCGCCACCAATGAGCCCAAGGACGCCAGCCGCTCGGACTCTATCAACTCGTCCTGAGACTGCTTGAGCAACGCGAGCATAGTGCTCAGTTCCAGCGTGCGCTCTGCCACACGTTTCTCCAGGTTCTCATTGAGCTCCTGGCCATGCCGCATGGACTCGCGCAGCTGCTGCTCGCGCGCCTTGGCCTCCGTGATGTCACTGAGGCGAAGCAGGCAACCTTCTTGCAACGGTGCGCAGTAGATGGAAAACCATCGTCCCCCGCCCAGCTGCGGCGTCAGGATGTAGCGCTCTTCTTCCAGTTCATGGGCCTCGGCCAGAGAGCGCTGGCACATGTCTGCGAAACCCAGTTCATGCCAGCGGGGCAGGGCTTGTGCGACCGGACGGCCTATGATCATGGAGTCCGGTGTACCGGCCAGGTTGACCATGGTTTTGTTGGCAACCAGCACCATCCAATCCGTTTGCGCCGGTGTCTCGCCTACGACCTGTCGCAGCGCCAGTATGGCATCGCGACTGCCTTCCAGCACCGCTTCCAGCAAGTGAGCCCGCATCTCCAGTGGCTGGTTGTAGACCACCAGGCCCAGCGTGCCATCGGCGCGCTGCAAGGGCAGGATCAAGCGCTCCCACGTATAGACGGAGGCCGCTCGGTCCGAATAGTGCAAGCTATAAAGAGGCCGCCGTTGTGTTTGTACGCTGCGGTAGCAATCCAGGAAAAATTCTGCCAGCACGCCGCCGAAGTCCGAGACCCTCTTGCCCGTCATATTGGTCTGGCTGTGTCGGCTGATCTCATAGCCGTAGTGCAGGTATTGAAAGTCGCCATTGGCCAGCGCCTCCAATACCATCACCTTGGGCGCATAGCGCTGAAGATGTGCCGCCATTTGCGGCTCATGCAGCGCGAAATCGTTGAAATCGGGGAGATCAGAGTTGTTGCGGGGGAGTTGTTGCCAGGCAAACAACAAGGCCAGCACATCTGGATTGGCCACGGCTGCATCTATGCCATCCCAAACTTTGCGATGCCAGAAAGGCGTTGATGTCGTCATGCTGGTGGGAGCAGCCATTGCAGCCGGACGCGCACTACACAACCGCCAAAGTCAATCGACCAATCGTCGCGTGAGTCATCTGTGGCGTGGTGTTGCATAGACTAAGAGGGTGGTGCGTTCAGTTTTGATTTAAGTCGCAACCCATGGCTGTTACGCATCCTCCGCATTCGTGTGCTGTTCTGCAACGGCCTTGCACTGTGCTTCAATCGCCACAAAGGCATCCAGCACATCGGGGTCAAAATGGCGACCGCGACCTTCGTTGATGATTTGCATGGCGGCATCGTGCGTAAAAGCTGGCTTATACACGCGCTTGCTGATCAATGCGTCGTAAACGTCGGCGATGGCCATCAGGCGCGCGGAGATGGGTATGGCGTCGCCAGCCAGACCTTCGGGGTAGCCGGACCCGTCCCATTTTTCCTGGTGTGAGTATGCGATTTCCTTGGCACATTGCAAAAAGGGCACGTTTTTACCCAGGCGCGTCTCGGCGCTCTCGATGGCGAGTTTTCCCAGGGTGGTGTGGGTTTTCATGACCTCGAACTCTTCGGCGGTGAGTTTGCCAGGCTTGAGCAAAATACTGTCGGGTATGCCGACTTTGCCAATGTCGTGCAGCGGCGCCGACTTGAATAACCTGTCAATCATCACGTCATCCAGGTAATCGCTGAAGCGTGGGTGGCTGCGCAGGTGCTCTGCCAACAGGCGCACGTAGTGCTGCGTGCGAACAATGTGGTCGCCGGTTTCGTTGTCGCGTGTTTCGGCCAACGAGGCCATGGTCAGAATGGTCACATCTTGCACGTCGCGCAGTTCGGCCGTGCGGCGCTGCACTTCGGCTGTACGCCGCTGCACTTCTTGCTCCAGGAAGTCGTTTTGGTTGCGCAAAAAGTCGGACGAAGCCTTGAGCGTCAGATGGGTCTTGACCCGTGACATGACGATGGCCGGGCTGATGGGTTTGGTGATGTAGTCCACTGCGCCCAACGACAGGCCCATCTCTTCGTCATGCTCTTCCGAACGAGCGGTCAAAAAAATCACAGGAATGCCGCGCGTAGCCGGGTTGGCCTTGAGCTGGCGGCAAACTTCATAGCCGTCCATGTCGGGCATCATGATGTCCAACAAAATCAGATCAGGCGCCTTGTCGCCACCGGCAATTTTCAGGGCCCGTGCGCCGCTGGATGCCACCTTTACGGTGTACTGGTCTTGCAACAAGTCGTTCATTAGCACGAGGTTGGCAGGTGTGTCGTCTACCACCATGACGGTATGGCCATCTGGGTTGGCGGTTGGAGTGTCCATGGTTTTTTAATGTGCTTTCTGGAGACTTCGACGGTTGGGGAAGGGCTGCGAACGGCTTCAACGCGTCGTCGAGTGCCAGATTTTCAACCGCGTGTCGGATGTGGAAATTCTGTTCACCCTCGCTGGACGCGAAGCGCGCGGTATGGGCATCCAACAGCAGCAATGGCCCGACCGGTTTGGACAACACCTCCGCAGCGGCAGGGCGGCGGCATCAGTGAAGGGGTGGGCCAGAGCCGTTGCACTGGTCAGTGCAATGGCTGTTGCGAGCGGAACGTGAAGCGTCGACGAAGCTAGGTGCATGGTCCATATTCCTCTGAAGCGGCCGATACGGCGGGGCTTGATACACATCTTATGCATTCTTCGCCTCGGGTTGGGCGATTGAACCGCACGGCTCCAACAACTAATGCATTCTGCTCCATATGTGACTGCTAGTACACCAGGCTTTAGCTAAACTCGACATGCAATGGGCGCTGTTCACTTATGCCCTCATCTATTGCATCCACTTGATCACCAACACCACCCTATGAAAACCATTCAACTCGGCGGGAGCTGTCTGCACGTCACCCCCATCTGCATGGGCACCATGACCTTTGGCGAACAAGTCGACGAACCTGGCGCACACGCCATCATGGATCGCGCTGTAGAGCGTGGCATCAACTTTCTGGACACGGCCGAGATCTATGCCGTGCCGCCCAAGGCAGAGACCTTTAACGCCACGGAAAAGATCCTCGGCAATTGGCTCGCGGCGCGGCCCGGTCTGCGCCAGAAATTGGTGATCGCCACGAAGGTGGCCGGCCCGTCGCGCGGTATGCCATGGGTGCGTGGCGGCAAGGCCGATTTGACCGGTGAGGACATCATCGCTGCGTGTGACGACAGCCTGCGCCGGCTCAAGACCGATGTGATTGACCTCTACCAGCTCCATTGGCCCAACCGCGCGGTTCCGATGTTTGGGTCCATATATTACAAGCCTGCCGACGACAGCGCAGTGACCAGCTTAACTGTGCAACTGGAGGCGCTGGGGCAACTGGTCAAGGCCGGCAAGGTGCGTGCGATTGGCCTGTCCAACGAGACGCCCTACGGCGTGCATGAGATGGTTCGCCTGGCAGAGCAGCACGGTCTGCCGCGGGTGGCGACCGTGCAAAACGTCTACAACCTGATCAGCCGCGGCCTGGAAAATGGTCTTGACGAGACTATGCACCGCTTGGGTGTGTCGCTCTTGGCCTATTCACCGCTGGCCTTTGGACTATTGACTGGCAAGTACGACCAGAGTGGTATTGACGGACCCGACGCGCCAAAAGACGCGCGCATTGGCAAGTATGAATCGGTACGCAAGCAGCGCTGGGGCCGTAAAGAATCGCTGGCCGCCGCCAAGCGCTACAACGCGCTGGCGCGTGACAATGGCCTTACGCCCACGCAACTCGCCCTGGCCTTTTGTTATACCAAGTGGCAGGTTGCCAGCACGATCATTGGCGTGACGTCGCTGGCGCAACTGGATGAAGACGTTACCGCATACGGCACAACACTCAGCCCCGAGACACTCGCCGCTATTGATGCGATTCGTTTCGAAATGCGGGACCCGGC
>JBBQBG010000150.1:0-9526 GCA_038317285.1 Burkholderiales bacterium
GGGCAAAGGCGGCATCGGCCAACGCCTGCATCTGGTCTGCCTTGGACACATCCACACGCATGGCCAGCACCTGGGCACCCGCGGCTTGCATCTCGGCCACGGTCTTGTCCAGCGCATCTTGCTGTACGTCGGCCAGCACCAGGTTCATGCCCAGCCTGGCGCCAATGCGCGCGCACTCCAGGCCAAAGCCAGAGCCCGCGCCGGTGAGTACGGCGGTCTTGTTTTTGAAGTCGGAAATCATGGGGTAAAAAAGCTCCAGGGTTTAGGGTGTTTCGGGGGTGGGTGTCGTGGCATTGCCATCGGCAGGTTCTTTTGTCGGCCAGACCATTTCCAGATGGTCGATTCCGTCTTCGACATAGGGAACATCTACGTCGACAAAACCGTGCTGGCTGTAATAGCCTTTGAGCCGGGCCTGGGCGCCGATGCGTATGGGCTGCATGCCCCACAGCGTGTGCACAGACGCGACCGCGCGCTGGATCAGCACATGGCCCAGGCCACCACCGCGCGCGCTGCCGCGGGTGACGACGCGACCGATGCTGGCCTCGGCGAACTTGATGCCGGCGGGGAACAGGCGGGCGTAGGCCACGAGTTGTCCACCGCGTGATCCCAGCAGATGTACGGCTTGGTCATCCGCGCCATCCATGTCCTGGAAGATGCAGTTCTGCTCAATCACAAAAACCTCGGTGCGCAGTTGCAGCATTGCGTACAGCTCGGGCACGGTCAGCGTGTCCAAGGTGGCCAGCTTCCAGTCGACCAGGGGTGCGACGCTCTGGCTCAAGGCAGTCATGCGGCTTGCACCGCCTTGAGCACATAGCCAATGCGGGGGAAGTGAACATGCACCGTGCCAGCACGATCGTCTACCCGCTTGAGCGTGTAGCGCGTGCGGGTGGCGGCTACCAGTTTGCCCTCGGTCGCTTCGGGTCCAAAGGACTCGGCGGAGATGGTGACCTGGCTGCCCAGCGGAATGCCGTGTTCGTCTTGAAAGGTATTGTCATTCTGGGCTGCAGCCCCCGTAGATGCAGCGCAAGCCGCTATCGCTTCCGTAGCAGACATCTTTTCAGAGCTGCCGTGGCCGATGGCCGCCATGCGGTCCATCCACTGCAAGACGTGGGGTGTAGCGTCCAGAATGTCGGCCATCACCGGCACGCGCACGCGGCTGAACCACAGTGGGTGGTAAGCGGCGAAGTCGGCCACGCAGGGCGTGTCGCCCATTAAAAAGTTTTGACCGTCCAGCATGTTGGCGATGCGGCGCAGGTAAGACTTGTAAGCCGCCGTGGCATCGGCCGGGCGCAAGCGTGCCATGCCGGTGAACATGGCGGCACGATCCGCACCAAAAGCCTTGGCCACCTCAAGCGACGGGAACATGGTCGCAGCGGCCTTGGGCTGCAGGTTGTAGGCCATGGCCGCCCAGAACAACGTGGTGTCGGCCCATTGGGCCAGCACGCGGGCCAAGCCTTTGTGGCTCTCAGGATACAGCGTAGGCGTGGGCTGGATGTGTTCCAGCACGTCGCACATCAGCGCACTGTCGCAGTACACGTCGGAGCCGATTTGCAGGAACGGCGTCTTGCGGTAGCCACCCGTCAGCGATTGCACATCCGGCTTGGGCATGACGGCCGGCACGATGACTGACTTCCAGGCCAGTTGTTTGTAGCCCAGGACCAGCCGGACCTTTTCAGAGAACGGCGAGGTGGGGTAATGGTGCAGGATGATGTCAGAAGACATAGGAACTCCGAATAGTCAGTTGAGGACAGAGCTTCGCTTTGCTGTGGTCTGTCCCGCAAAGTTTCACAATTTCACCAATTGTTTGCCAAAATTCTTGCCCTTGAGCAGACCCAAAAACGCCTCGGGCGCAGCGGCAATACCCTGCGCAATGGACTCGCGGGCCTTTAGCTTGCCGGTGGCAACCAGTGTGCCGAGTTCGGTCAGCGCTTCAGGCCAGATCTCCATGTGCTCGCTGACGATGAAACCGCGCACCGTTAGGCGGTTGGTCAGGATCAGCGCGGGGTAGGTCAAGGGCAGTGGCGCGCCGTTGTAGCCGGCGATCATGCCGCAGACCGCTATGCGGCCAAACGCGTTCATGCGCGGCAGCACCGCGTCCAGCACCATGCCGCCGACGTTCTCGAAATAGCCGTCGATGCCATTCGGGCAGGCGTCGGCAATCGCTTTGGACAGGGATGCCGCGTTGTCGTGCAGCTTGTAGTCGATGCAGGCGTCAAAGCCCAGCTCGTCCACCGCGTATTTGCATTTGTCCGGGCCGCCGGCAATGCCTACCGTGCGGCAACCACGCGCTTTGGACAGTGCCGCAAAGGCGCTGCCGACGGCACCCGTGGCGGCACTGACCACCATGGTTTGCCCCGCTTTGGGTTCACAAATCTTGACCAAGCCATACCAGGCGGTAACCCCAGGCATGCCGACGGCCCCCAGGTAGGCACTCAGCGGCACATGCGTGGTGTCGACCTTGCGCAGCGCGCCGAGCTGATTGGCATCGACCACGCTGTATTCCTGCCAGCCGCCCATGCCGACGACCTTGTCGCCAACGGCGAACTTGGGGTTGCGCGATTCGGCAACCTCGCCCACCGTGCCGCCACCCATGGTCTGGCCCAGGGCCTGGGGTTGGGCGTAGCTCTTGGTGTCGTTCATGCGGCCGCGCATATACGGGTCAAGGCTGAGGAAATGGTGGCGCACCAGGACTTGTCCGTCTTGCAGTGCCGGGGTGTCGCTAACGACCAGTTTGAAGTTGCTGGCTACGGCTTCGCCCACCGGGCGATTGTCGAGGTGGATTTGTTGGTTGCTTGGCATATCGGTGTTCTCCTGGTGAATGGTTATGCTATTGAATTAGTAGCTGCTCACGCATATTGCACGAGGGCTAGAAGCCAGTTTAATCCGTAGAAATCTGCGCCGTGGGTCCGTTCAGCGGGTTCGTGGTTCTGGTGCCCGTGGGCAGTCTCTTGACGAATTTGAAGGTGCCGGTGGCATGCGCACAGGCCCGCCCTGCGCCGTCATACACGGTCGCCTGGGTAAAGGCCATCGTAGCCGTGCGGTGCATCAACGTGCCCTTGGCGACCAAAGCGCCAGAGCCAGGGACAGCAGGTCGCATAAAACTGGTTTTCATCTCGATTGTGACGACGCCCATGTCGGGCTCCTGACTGCGCGCGGCCGTGGCCATGGACACGTCCAGCAGCGTCATCAGCGCACCGCCGTGCGTGACTGAGAACGAATTGAGGTGTTCAGGCTTGGGTGCGTACTGGATTTCGGACTGCCCACCATCAAACCGCGTGAGTTCGAAACCCAACAGCGTGACGAAAGGGATGTCGACACCGAAGCCCACGGCGCGCTCCCAGATGGATTCTTTAGATTCAGCCACCGGTAACGACAGATACGCCACCGTCTACTGCCATGTACTGCCCCGTGATGTGCTTGCCCGCGTCCGATGCAAACAGCAAGCAAATGCCCTTCAGGTCTTCATCGTCGCCAATGCGTTTGAGCGGCGCGTGGGCGGCCATTTTGTCTTCGCCCATTGTCTCGATCAGCACAGCAGCCATCTTGGTTTTGAAGAATCCGGGGCAGATAGCGTTCACGTTGATGCCATACGCACCCCATTCAGCGGCCAAGGCGCGCGTGAAGTTGATGACGGCACCTTTGGAGGTGTTGTAGGCAATGGTCTTCATCGCGGTGGGGTTGCCACCCAGGCCAGCGATAGAGGCGATGTTGATGATGCGGCCCGCCTTGCGCGGAATCATGCTCTTTTTAGCAACCACCTGGCTCAGCAAAAAGTAGCCGCGTACGTTCAGATTCATGACCTTGTCCCACGCTGCGGCAGGGTGGTCTTCTGCCGGCGCGCCCCAAGACGCACCGGCGTTGTTGATCAGGATGTCGATATCGCCCATGCGCTGCATGGTTTCATCAGCCAATTGATGGATGTCGGCTTCCTTTGCACAGTCGGCGGCCATCCAGCGGGCGTCGATACCGGCAGCCTGTAGCTCAGCCGCGGCCTGCTCCAGGTCTTCCGCCTTGCGCGAGCTCAGCATGATTTTGGCGCCGGCTTCGCCCAGCGCATGGGCCATCTGCAATCCCAGGCCACGAGAGCCGCCGGTGATGAGGGCGGTCTTGCCGGTAAGGTCAAACAATTTCTGGATGGTGCGAGCGGTCATGGGGATGGTTCTCCTGCTAAAAATTGGAAAGTGTTGACTGCGGATAGTGTGGGGGCGATTGTGCCGGGCGCGCCACCTGCGCGCGTGTCTCCGGCGTGATATCGGCTGTGGCGGATGGTTTTAGAAAGCGTCGACCGGGAAAGCAGCACAGGTCATGTCGCGCGACTCGACCACGGCCAGCCAGGCCCCGATCTTGGGCAACTCGTAGTGGAAGAAATACTGGGCTGCCCCCATGCGGCCTTGCGTGGCACCGTTGGCCTGCGCGGCATCCTGCTCCAGGGCCTTGGCGGCTACATCCAGCCAGATCCAGGCCAGCACGGTGTGGCCAAAGGCCTGCATGTAGGGCACAGCGTTGGCCAGCGCTTCGGTCGGGTTGCCCGTGGCCCAGGCTTTCTGCGTGGCGATGGACACCTGCTGCAGCGCCTGGCCCAGCGCTGTCGCGTGGGCCGCCAGCGCAGGAACGTTGGCCGTTTTGCGGATAGTGGCAGCGATGCGCGCAGCCAGCAGTTGCAGGCCCCTACCCTCTTCCATCAACACCTTGCGACCCAGCAGGTCAGTGGCCTGAATGCCGTGCGTGCCCTCGTGGATCATGTTCAGCCGGTTGTCGCGCCAGTACTGCTCGACCGGGAAGTCGCGTGTGTAGCCATAGCCGCCGTGGATTTGTATGGCCAGCGAGTTGGCCTCCAGGCACCATTCGCTGGGCCAGCTCTTGGCAATGGGGGTCAGCACCTCCAGCAGCAGGCGGGCATCGTCGGCCGCAGCGCCACCGGCGGTGTGGTGCTCATCCACCAGGCGGGCGCAATACAGTTCCAGCGCGAGTGCACCCTCGCAATAGGCCTTTTGCGCCAGCAACATGCGCTTGACATCTGAGTGTTCAATGATGGCGACCTGGGGTGCCGCAACATCTTTGCCGCCAGAGGCCAACGGCCTTCCCTGGGGCCGGTTGCGCGCATAGTCCAACGATGCGTAGTAACCCGCCATGCCCAGCATGGTGGCCGCAATACCCACGCCGATGCGGGCCTCGTTCATCATGTGGAACATGCATTGCAATCCCTTGCCCTGCTGTCCCACCAGGTAACCAATGGCGCCAGCGCCTTTGCCAAAGGGGCCGCCGCCATCACGATCGGCATCCACGGGGAACTTGCCTTCGCCAAAGTTCAGCAGCGTATTGGTAGTGCCGCGCCAACCCAACTTGTGGTTCAGGCCCGCCAGTGCCACGTCGTTGCGTACCCCGGTCAGTTCACCCTGTGTGTTGACAAGCTTCTTGGGAACGACAAACAACGAAATACCCCGCGTGCCGGGCACCAGCTTGCCATCGGCATCGGGTACCTTGGCTAACACCAAGTGGATGATGTTTTCGTTGAGTTCGTGCTCGCCGCTGGAGATCCACATCTTGTTGCCCCGCAGGCGATAGCGGGGGCCCAGCGGGTCGTGCGCAAAGCCTTCGCCGTCCGGCACAGCGCGGGTCGCCACATCCGACAAACTGGAGCCGGCCTGCGGTTCGCTCAAACACATGGTGCCTGAGAAACGGCCCGAAAATTCGTTCTTGGCGAACACCTCTTTTTGCAACGCAGTGCCGTGCGCCATCAACAGATTGGCGTTGCCCGTCGTGAGCATGCCTGAGCCTATGCTGACCGATGCACAGGCAAAAAATGCGTTGGCAGCAGCCTCCACGCTGTAGGGCAATTGCATACCGCCCATGTCGTAGTCTTGCGCCGCGCTGAGCATGCCCGATTCGGCGTAAGCACGGCTGGCCTCGTGCGTGGCCTGCGGCAAGATGACCTTTTCACCATCGAAATGCGGCTCTTGGGTGTCGACCAGGCGGTTGAAAGGGGCGTACTTGTCGCGGGCAATGCGCTCGCAAGTGTCGAGCACGGCGTCAAAGGTGTCGCGGGAGTGGTCGGCAAAGCGCTCCCGCTGGGTCAGTGCCTCGGTGGCCAGCCAATCATTCAACAAAAAGTCTATCGTGGGGCGCAAATTCATGGTCGTGGGTTCCAGCAAATATGGGCGCAAGCGTACTGGATGGCCCGACGCTTGGCTGCCACCAATGAGACAAGCCATCCGCAAAGCCAAAAAAAAGCCCCCGCCATTGCTGGTAGGAGCTTTGAATAGGGTCGGGGGTTACCACCCGACCAAGAGCCCGAAATTAACCCGAAATCAGAACTCGTATTTCAGGGTAACTTGAACCGCCCACTGTGATTCGCCCTTGTTTTGCTTGGTCGTCAGATCCGCAGGATCGTTGACCGCGTAAATCATTTTTCCGGTAGCCTGGTCGATACCCGCAAAATTCACGAAGTTGCGCGTATTTGCACCACGTTGGTCCTGGAAGTTGACTTCGTCGATACGGCCCCATTCCTTGTTGATCAGGTTGCCGATGTTCAAGATATCAAACGAGAAGATACCCTTGTGCTTGGGGAAGAACCCTGGCACTTCCTGGCTGATGCGCACGTCGAACTGATGGGTGATGGGCGAGAAAGCCGAGTTTCGCGAAACCACGGTGCCTTTGGATTCACTCAAGCTCGAATTGGCATCGACCACGGTCCAGAACCTCTCTTCGGCAGCCGCAGCCGTCATAGGCGTATCTTTGGTGCCGCGGAAGATGACTTGACCCGAACCCCGAGCCGAAGGCACATACAACAGGTCATTGACAACACCGTCACCGTTCATGTCGTTGTTGAACGTCCAGCTAAACGGACGGCCATCCTTGCCTTCATAGAACAGACCAAACGTCGTCTTGTAATTGCCAAAGAATGATTTGGTCGCGTTGAACGAGGCATTCAAGCGGTTGCGCACCAAATAGGCCGAGTTTGCTGCGACCTCTTCATTGGGGTTGTAGACCGCGCGGTTGGTGAAGTTGGAGTTGGCCGTGGACGACGTCAATGGACTCACTTCGGTAGCTGTTGAACGTGTGTAAGCAGCGCTCCAACGCGTGGCGCTGTCAATGGCCCCGTTCAATGACACGGTCAAAGCGTCGCCACCACCCTGGGTCGTCTTGTCAATCAAGGTCACGTTGCTGAACGCGGGGTTGCTGAGTGCGCGGCTGGTAGGCCTCGCACTACCGGTTGCGCATGCACCGGTGGTCAATGGTGTCGCATCACCGCTGTAGCAGGCTGGATTGAGGCCTGCGGCATTCCAGAACAACTGGCGTCCGTCGGGTGCAGTACCGGTTGGGGCGCCAAGGTTCAAATGCTGGTAATACAGGCCTTGCTTCACGGCCGTGTGCAAGAGCTCTGTGCCAAAGACCATTCCGCCCCATGGCAGCGCGGTATCCCACGCAATATTGGCTTTCCACACCGAGGGTTGGCTTACACCCGGGGCAATAAAGTCCACTGCTGGCGCTGGCGGAACGCCTGTAATAGAGGGCTGGTTGAGCGGATCGAAGTTGATTCGCAGGTTTGTTGGGCAGGCTGGATTGCCGGAAGTGCCACACGCGAAGGTGGTGACTGCGGCTCCCGTGGTCTGGAACGGATTGGTCAACCAGACATTGGCTGCCGACCCCTGAAATAGCCCGAATCCACCGCGCAGTTGCGACTTGCTCTTTTCTTCGGCATCCAAAACATAGTTGAAACCAAGACGCGGCTGAACCAGTTTTTCGCCGTCCAGCGTCTGCGTGTTGTTATAGCCAAAACCGCCGCTTTGGCGCGTTCCGGTCGCGGGGTTTCCACTCACCATCGCGGCTGATGCCGCGGGGTTGGCAATGGGGCGATCACCGGTGGCCAAAACGTCCACGCGCACACCACCCGTCAACGTCAGTTGCTTGTTAACGTTCCAGGTGTCTTGCAAGAATAGGCCTGTGTTGGTCAACGTCCAATCCGCAGCACCATCTTGCAAGGCAAAGCCTGGCAGGGGCACTTGCACCTGGTAGGTCGTCGGGTTGCCGGCCACCAACAATGCCACAGGGTCCGCGCCACGGAACGTGTATTGACCACTGGCCTTGCGCACAAACGCGTTGATGATCTTGTTGCGCTCAATATCTACGCCACCCTTGACCTCGTGTTCATTGAGGGTCATGTTTCCAGCGACAAACAAATTGCTCGTCTTGGTCTGTAGATCGTTGTACTGGCGCGTTTCTTCGGTTCCAAATCGCAGTGAGCGATCACCGGTTGCCGTGCCCGCCGGAGCGGGAGTTGTAAAGAGCAGACTTACTTCGGGCGTATTCGCGTTCAATGCTGGCACGCTGGAGTAATTGCGCTGCGAAACCTTCACTTCCGTTGAAAACGTGTCAGTCCAGTCCGCAAACCACTGACCCACATAGGTGTTGATCGTCTTTTCTGTGTTGAACCAGTGGGAACTGAGCGACAAAAGGCCGCTCGCATTACCTGGAAAAATGGGATCAACCTGTGTCGTCTTTGCGTAGCGGAAATTGACACGGTGGTTTTCGTTGATATTCCAGTCCAACTTGACCAACGCGTCTTTCACCAAAGTCTTGACATCGGTGGGTATATCAGCGGAACCAATATCGACACCGTATTTCGCCAGTGCGGCTGTGCGTGCGGCAGCGATCTGGTCGGGTGAAATACCGACGTTGATCAAGGAGCTTCCGAGCGCCCCGAACGTTGGTGCATTGCGGTTGCTTTTGAAGTCTTCAAAGCTGGTAAAGAAAAACAGCTTGTCTTCAATGATCGGGCCACCCAAAACGAAACCGTTGGTTGTCTCACGCGACGCGGGTGCCGCAGAGTAGGAGTCGTTGCTGCGGTTATAGCGGTCGCCCTGCCAGCGGTTGTCGCGGTACACGGAGTAGACGCTGCCCTTGAACTCATTGGTGCCGGATTTGGTCACCGCGTTGATGTTGGCGCCGGTATACCCTTGTTGGGTCACGTCGTAGTTCGACAAATTGACCTGAACCGCCTGGATCGCGTCGATAGAGATCGGCTGCTTGATGGTGGGCAAGCCATTGGCTTCGATACCAAAAGTGTCGTTGGTACGCATGCCGTCAATGGTCAGCGAGTTGTAACGCGAATTCTGGCCCGCTGCAGAGATTTCGCCACGGTCTTTTTCCGTCTGCGACAGACGCGGGTCCATGCGGGCGTAGTCATTCAGACTGCGCTGAACGGATGCGAAAGCATTGAGTTCCTGGCGACCGATGTTGGTCCCGGAGCCCATGGACGAAGGGCTGAATTTGTTCGCTGCCCCTGTGACAACCACTTGCTGCAGGGTGTCCCCGCTGACTTTCATGTCCAGCGTCAGGCTCTCGGCCAATTGCAAGAACACGTCGTCACGCGTGGCCTTGTCGTTACCCTTTGTCACCACGATGGTGTACGGGCCACCGACGCGCAGACCGCGGGCCGAGTAGCGGCCCTCTGCGTCGGTCGTCAGCTTGTTGGACGAACCCGACTCTGCGTGAACAATGCTCACTGCAGCGCCCGCAACCGGCC
>JBBQBG010000151.1:0-9526 GCA_038317285.1 Burkholderiales bacterium
GCAGAACGCACACTCCGGCGTAGGCAAGGGGGGTGATTCGCATGCGCAAGTGTATTGAAATCCAGCCATGCGACGCGTGGTTGACGAAGACACCGAGACCTGTGGCATTCAGTAGTTGTGTGCGCTGTCACACGAACGCGCCCGCACGCAACGAATATATTCTCGCCACCCATGGGGGTCTGGCTGCACCGCCAAGTTATCAATAAGCTCGCGGCCAATGGTGGCAAAGTGCCGCCGAATGTTTTAAGGACTGAAAATCATGGGAATCATCTGGACCATCCTCATTGGCTTCGTGGCGGGCCTCATTGCCAGGGCCCTGTTACCTGGCACGCAGGCTATGGGCTTCTTCATTACTGCCGTTCTGGGAATAGTCGGATCGTTTGTTGCCACCTATTTGGGCCAGGCGATGGGCTGGTACCAGGCTGGCGCCAGTGCGGGTTTCGCAGCTTCCGTCGTTGGGGCAATTGTTTTGCTCGCGATCTACGGCATGGTTGTGCGCAAGAGTTAATTTACACAAGGAAACCTTTATGAGCCTGATCGACATACTCAACAGTTTTACCGGCACCAGTAACGCCGAGGAACATTTCGACCGCGTTGCCGAGCAGGCAAGCACGGACGAACTGGGCTCCGGCCTGGCGACCGCCATGCGCTCCGAGCAAACGCCGCCGTTTGGTTCCATGGTGGGAGAACTATTCGGGAATTCCAACGCATCTCAGCAAGCAGGCTTGTTGAATCAAATCCTTTCCACCTTGGGACCGGGTTTGTTATCGGGCGCCGCTGGGGGAGTGATCGGGCGCATCTTAGGTGGGGGCCATGGGCCCGTCACCAAAGAGCAGGCTTCGCAAATAACGCCAGCGCAGGTGACAGAGCTGGCCACCCACGCGGAACAGGTTCAACCCGGTGTGGTGGATCAGGTTAGCCGTTTTTATGCAGAGCATTCGGGTTTGATAAAAACGCTAGGCGGCGCGGCCTTGGCGATTACGTTGGCCAGCATGAAGAACAACGCCAATCGCAATTGATGTCTGGGATGGCGCAGCTGCACTCCCGATGAAACGGGGGCAGTTGCGCTGCCCGTATGGCGCTGATTCGACATTGCACAAACTTGTATCACTCTGGTAACTAAAGCCTGCCCAAAAGCGAAGTAACCAAGTTACCATGGCAGTCTGTAATATTGTTACATCACGCCATGCCAAATTCCCCCATTGCCGTTCACCCCGTAGTTCTTTCTGTCACCCGCCGCATACAGGCGCGCAGCGCGCCGCGCCGTAGCGCCTACCTGGCGCAGGTCGATGCGGCGGCCGATCGCAAGCCGGGGGCAGAGCGCATGGGTTGTGCCAATGTGGCCCACGCCTTTGCGGCCATGCCCGATGGTGACAAGTCGCGTGTCACCGGCATCGACAAGTTCCGCGTGGTGGCCGAGAAGGGGCCCAACATTGGCATCGTCAACGCCTACAACGACCTGTTGTCGGCCCATGCCCCGCTGCAGCACTACCCGGATGTGATCAAACAAGAAGCCCGTCGCCTGGGTGGCACCGCGCAGGTGGCCGGTGGTGTGCCCGCCATGTGCGATGGCGTGACCCAAGGCACGGCCGGTATGGAGCTGAGCCTGTTCAGCCGCGACACCATTGCCATGGCCACGGCCATCTCGCTGAGCCACGATGTGTTTGACTGCGCGCTGATGCTGGGCGTGTGCGACAAGATCGTGCCGGGCCTGTTGATTGGCGCCTTGCACTTCGGCCACCTACCCACCGTGTTTGTGCCGGCCGGGCCTATGACATCGGGCCTGTCCAACAACGAAAAAGCGAAGGTTCGCGAGAAGGCCGCGCAGGGGCTGGTGGGGCGCGCGGAGCTGTTGGAGGCCGAGTCTGCCGCCTACCATGGCCTGGGCACTTGTACCTTCTACGGCACGGCCAATAGCAACCAGATGCTGCTCGAAGCCATGGGCCTGCATGTGCCGGGCACGGCTTTTATCAATCCCGGTGCCGATGTGCGCACGGAGCTGACGCGCGAGGCGGTGCGCACCGTGCTGGGCATCACCAAGAGCAAGCGCTTCACTCCAATTGGGCGGCTGGTAGACGAGCGCTGCATCGTCAATGCCATGGTCGCCTTGTTGGCCACCGGCGGATCTACCAACCACTTGATCCACTGGGTGGCCGTGGCGCGCTCGGCGGGCATCACCATCGACTGGAATGACTTCTCCGACTTGTCGGACGTGGTGCCACTGTTGACCCGCGTCTACCCCAATGGCAGCGCCGATGTGAACCAGTTCCAGGCAGCGGGCGGTCCGGGTTATGTGATCCGCGAACTGCTGGATGCGGGTTACCTGCACGCCGATGTGCTGACGGTGCGTGCTGGGGGTCTGCGCGAGTACACCGCCATTCCTGCGGCAGGTGCCGATGGTGGCCTGCAGTGGCAGGATGCCGGTGCCAGCAAGGACGAGACCGTGGTGCGTCCTGCAAGCAATCCATTTAGCGCCAGTGGCGGCCTCAAACTGCTACTGGGCAACCTGGGGCGCAGCGTGATCAAGGTGTCGGCGGTGCCAGATGACCGCCATGTGATCGAAGCGCCGTGTCGGGTGTTTGACTCGCAAGATGCGTTGCACCGAGCCTTCCATGCCGACGAACTCAACCACGATGTGGTGTGCGTGGTGCGCTGGCAGGGCCCGCAGGCCAACGGCATGCCCGAACTGCACAAGCTCACACCGCCATTGGCCGTATTGCAAGGCAAGGGCTTCAGGGTTGCGCTGGTGACCGATGGCCGCATGAGCGGCGCGTCGGGCAAGGTGCCCGCCGCCATCCACGTGTCGCCCGAAGCCGCAGCCGGCGGCAGCTTGGCCAAGGTGCAAGACGGCGACCGTATCCGCCTGGACGCGATGGCTGGCACTTTGCAAGTGCTGGTCGACGCGGCCGAGTGGGACGCACGCCCCCTGGCGACCATGCCAGCCGATTTACGTGCGTCCAACGGCATTGGCATGGGGCGCGAACTCTTTGCGGGTATGCGCCGCAATGCGCTGACGGCGGAAGAGGGCGCGTGCAACTGGCTGTGATGCCCGCCGCGCTGCCGATTGCATAAAAGCTATTTAGAAAATAACACCATGTCTACAACAACCCCATTCACCGCGCTGCAAGTGATGCAGGACGCGCCCGTGATCCCGGTCATTGTGCTCAACGATGTGGCCCACGCGGTGCCCATGGCACGCGCTCTGGTGGCGGGTGGCGTGCGCATGCTGGAGGTAACGCTGCGCACCCCGCAGGCCCTGGCCTGTATCGAAGCCATCGCCAAAGCGGTGCCTGAAGCCGTGGTCGGCGCAGGCACGGTGCGCTCCAAGGCCGATGCCCAGGCCGCAGCCCGCGCCGGTGCCCGTTTTGCGGTGAGCCCGGGATACACCTCTGCAGTGGGCCAGGCCTGCCGCGATGCGGGCTTGGCGCTGTTGCCCGGCGTGGCCACGGGCAGCGAAATCATGATGGCGCAGGAAGACGGTTTTACCGAACTCAAATTCTTCCCCGCCATGCAGGCCGGTGGCCCGCCCCTGCTCAAGGCCTGGAGCGGCCCGTTTTTTGACGTGAAGTTTTGCCCCACCGGCGGCGTGACCTTGCAGAATGCCCACGACTTTTTGGCGCTGCCCAATGTGGTGTGCGTGGGCGGGTCGTGGTTGGTGCCAGCAGATGCGATGGCCAAGGGCGACTGGACCGCTGTGACCCAATTGGCCCGCGACACGCAGGCTTTGCGCAAGCGGTAGATTGGTCGGAGTGCGCGGCGCTCGGTTGCGTTGCTACTCTTTCTATAGCTGCCTACGCCTATTCCACGAGGGCTAGCGGCATTATTTGCTCGCATACTCCAGCCGCTGGATCAGTTCTATCTTGTAGCCATCCGGGTCCGTCACAAACGCGATGACAGTGGCTCCGCCTTTGACCGGGCCCGCTTCACGCGTCACATTGCCACCGGCCGCCTTGATCGCCGCGCAGGCCGCATACACATCGGGCACGCCTAACGCGATATGGCCGTAAGCAGTGCCGATGTCGTACGACTCCACCCCCCAGTTGTAGGTGAGCTCAATCTCGGAATGTTCGGGGTTGCTGCCGTAGCCCACGAACGCCAGCGAATACTTGTACTCGGGGTTCTCGGATATGCGGTTGAGCGTCATGCCCAGGATCTGGGTGTAGAAATTGATGGAGCGCTGCAGGTTGCCAACGCGCAGCATGGTGTGGAGTAGTCGCATGGTCGAGGTCTCTGTTGAAAGCGGGTTGGCACCGAATGGGGCGTACCCGGTCGAGCATAACGCGCCCTCAGCCACCCCGCATCAGTGCCGGCGAAAGACCAGCGTGCCATTGGTGCCGCCGAAGCCAAAGCTGTTCTTGGCGGCATATTCCATGGGCATGTTGCGCGCGGTGTTGGCGCAATAGTCCAGATCGCATTCTGGGTCGGGGTTGGTCAGGTTGATAGTGGGCGGTACCGTCTGGTGGTGCAGCGCGAGTACCGTGAACACGGATTCCACGCCACCGGCGCCGCCCAGCAGATGCCCCGTCATCGACTTGGTCGAGCTGACGACGATTTTTTGTGCGTGGTCGCCGAAGACCTGTTTGATGGCACGTGTCTCATTGATGTCGCCTGGCGGCGTCGAGGTGCCATGGGCGTTCAGGTATTGCACGTCCGATGGGTTGACCTCTGCATTGCGCAGCGCGGCCCGCATGGAGCGGCTGGGGCCGGAGACATTGGGCATGGTGATGTGGTACGCATCCCCCGTCATGCCGAAGCCGACGAGTTCGGCATAGATCTTCGCGCCGCGCTTTTTGGCGTGTTCGTATTCTTCCAGCACCAGCACGCCCGCGCCTTCGCCAACTACAAAGCCATCCCGGTCCCGGTCCCAGGGGCGGGATGCGGCGGTAGGGTCGTCGTTGCGTGTCGACAAGGCCCGTGCGGAGGCAAAGCCACCCACGCCCAGCGGCGTGATCTGGCTCTCGGTGCCGCCTGCGACCATGACATCGGCATCGCCATACTCGATCAGCCGGCCTGCTTGGCCTATGCAATGCAATCCTGTGGTGCAGGCCGTTGCAATGGCCAGGTTGGGCCCGGTAAAGCCGAAGCGAATCGACACATGCCCCGACACCATGTTGATGATGGATGTGGGGACGAAGAAGGGTGAGATGCGGCGTGCACCACGCTCCATGTATTCGCGGTGGGTCTCTTCAATGGCCGGCAATCCGCCGATGCCGGAGCCAATCAGCGTGCCTATACGCTCCGCCTGTTCTTCGTCTAGCGCATCACCGGTGGCCAGCCCGGCATCCTGCACGGCCTGGATAGCTGCCGCCATGCCGTAATGGATGAAGCGGTCCATATGGCGGGCGTCCTTGGCCGGGATATAGGACTCGACGTCGAAGTTCTTGACCTCGCCCGCGAAACGCGTGGTCAGGGCCGAGGCGTCAAAGCGCGTGATGGCTGCGATGCCCGAGCGTCCGCCGACCAGGCTGTCCCAGGCTTCCGCCACGCTATTGCCGACCGGGCTGACGATGCCAAGTCCGGTCACGACGACGCGGCGGCGTTGGGTGTACTGGGTCATTGCGGGGCCTTCAGTTCAAACACCAGGCAGGTCGTGGTGGCGTGGGCATACAACGTGCCGTCGGGGCCGAACAGACGCGCTTCGGCGGTGGCGAGCTGGCGACCGCAATGGATGACCTTGCCCTCGGCGCGGATGCGTTGCACCTTGGGGCCAATGGCCTTGACCAGGTTCACGCCCAGTTCGGCCGTGGTGTAGCCGCGCCCAGGCGGCATCATGGTGTGGATGGCGCAACCCAGCGCCGAGTCCAGCAAGGTGGCATACCAGCCGCCATGGATGGTGCCCATGGGGTTCAGGTGGGCGGGGCCCGGCGTACCCTGGAACACAGAGCGGCCGGCCTCGACCTCGATGATGAGGAAGTCCAGCGTCTTGGCGATGGCGGCGTAGGGGATGTCACCGCGCAGCATGGCCTGCATCATTTCCAGGCCGTTCATGCCAGCGATCTGCTCGGGCTTGGCGACCCCCGGTCCCGGGCCTTTGTCGAGAATCGCGCGCACGGCTTCTTCCTGGGCCATCCAGGCTTCGAGTGGGTTTGTGGTTGTGGTGGTTGTCATGCTGCTTGTCCTTTCGCGGAGTTGGAGAATCATGTAAATATAATTGTATATGCAACAATTGTAGCTACAATCACTCCATGAACACCGCCACCACCAGCACAGCCACTTCAACCCCAGTTACTGCGTCCTTGGCAGTCCTGGCGCAAGCCAAGCCGCAGGGTTGCACTAACCTGCAGCTGCGCCAACTCACACGCCGTGTATCCCAGCGCTATGACGTGGCTATGGCCAGCGCCGGCCTCAAGACCACGCAGTATTCGCTGTTGTCCTATGTGGTCAAGTTGGGGCCGATCCGCCCGGCTGATCTGGCGCAGGCCATGGAAATGGAGCCGTCCACGCTGACGCGCAACCTCAAACCGCTGATCACCGCTGGCTGGGTGGAGCTAGCCGCTGGCGTCGATGGCCGCAGCCGCTCGATTTCCGCCACGCCAGAAGGGCGCGAGAAGCGGGCTCAGGCCCAGCGCCATTGGAAGCAGGCACAGCTGAGTCTGAACCAGACGCTGGGCGTCGAGCGGGTGATGGCGCTGCACGCACTGATCCAAGAGTCTCTGGCCCTGCTGGCCGCTCCCGAAGGCGAAACTGAAACCGGAGTTGACGATGTCTGATGCACAACGCCCCCCGTCCTTGAATGCTTCTTTACGCAAGCCCCTGGCCGTATGGCTGGTGCTGCTGGCCGCCGCCGGCACCTTTGCGTTGACCATGGGTGTGCGCCAGACCATGGGCTTGTTCCTAAGTTCACTCAACACCGCTACCGGCCTTGGTGTGGGCAGCATCAGCTTGGCGTTTGCCTTTGGGCAACTGTGGTGGGGCCTGACCCAGCCGTTTGCCGGCGCCTTTGCAGACCGCGTGGGGGCGGGGCGGGTGTTGTTACTGGGCGTATCGCTGGTGGCAGTGGGCACGTTCATTACGCCGTTCATGACTACCACCGCAGGGCTGATCTTTGCGATTGGCGTGCTGGCCGCCGGAGGCGCGGGCATGGCCGGGCCCGCCGTGCTGATGGCGGCGACCACGCGCCTGCTGCCCGCCGACAAGCGGGGCATGGCTACCGGCATCGTCAACGCGGGCGGGTCGTTTGGGCAGTTTCTGATGGCACCTATCGCCGGTGCGTTGATGGTCAGTGTGGGTTGGGGCAATGCGATGCAGGTGATGGCGGGCATTGTGTTGCTGGCGCTGCCGGCCGCTTTCTTTCTCAAGGGCAATAACGTGCAGGTGGCGGTGCCGGGCGTCAAATCCATGGGTACCGGCGACGCAGTGCGCCTGGCCTTGCGCACACCCAGCTTTTTGCTGTTGGCGGCGGGCTTTTTCGTATGCGGTTTCCACGTGGCATTTTTGGCCACGCATTTGCCAGGCGTGGTCGCCGCTTGCGGGTTGCCTACGCAGTGGGGTGCCTGGGCGCTGGGTATCTTGGGCCTGTTCAATATCGTCGGCAGCTTGGCCATGGGCTGGGCCGTGGGCCGCTGGCGCATGAAGTCGCTGTTGTCACTGGTGTATGCGGTGCGGGCGGTTGCGGTGCTGGTGTTTTTGCTGGCCCCCAAGACCGGCCCGGTGGTGTTGGTGTTTGCTGCGGTGATGGGTGTTAGCTTTCTGTCTACCGTGCCGCCCACGGCGGGCCTGGTAGCCAAGTTCTTTGGTACGTCCCACATGGCGACGCTGTTTGGTTTGGTCATGCTGACCCATCAGATGGGTGCTTTCTTGGGTGCTTACCTGGGCGGCAAGGTGTTTGACGTGACCGGTAGCTACAACTGGATCTGGTATGCCGACATCGTGCTGGCCGTGGGTGCGGCGCTGATCCATTTGCCGATCAACGAGGCACGATTACCTGCGCGTGGAGTGGTGGTGGCATGAGTGTCTCGGCCCTCGTCATTTTCGCTTAGCGATAGTTGTCTCGGTGGAGAGGGGTCAGGCCGGGCGGGATTGCCGGGGGGCTCAGAGGCGCTGCGCTTGCCAAGTCGCCCCCCGCAACCCCGCCCGGCCTGACTTCGCGTGCCTGCGGAACACGAATATCCGAAAACCAAATGCCTTTCGCGGGTAGAGCTCTTCCGATGGCCAAGGCTTGGATGCGCATAGGCTGCGGGCTGATGTGGCAAAGCGCAGCGCCTCTGAAGCACGCAGCCTTTGCGCATCCAAGCCCACCCGCCAACGCCAAGACCAAACGATTGCAATGCCTTGGAGACGCGTACGAGTTGCAGGTAGTAAGCTAGCCAGCTATGACCATCTTCACCAAAATAGTTCTATTCACCGACACCGATGGCCGAGCGAAGTTTCGTCAAGAAGCGGTGCCGCTGGACCAAGGCACCCCGCAATCCATGCTGTCGCAAGTGTTTGAGTCCGGCGGCTACCAGTTGCGCACCAGTCCGGTAGGCTTTCGCAGCCAGTTCCATTGCACCGGTGCGCCGCAATGGTGCTTCATTCTGGGTGGGCAAATGGAGATTGGCTTGCAGGGCGGCGTGTCGAGCGTCTTCAAGCCGGGCGAACACTTCTATTCGGCCGACCTGCTGCCCGAGGGTGCTACGTTTGACCCCACAGTGCATGGGCATTGGAGCCGCCAGGTGGGGGATGACGCCTTGATCACGCTGTTTGTGCGGGGCTGAATGTCGCAACAGAGCCAATAGTCCAAAGAGCCTGGGCGGCAGAGCGCTCTGCGCAGGTAAAGGAGGAGCCTGCGCAGCGGGCGGGGCCAACTGAGGTAGGGGAGCAGAGCGCTCTGCCGCCCAGGCTCTTAGCTAGCCGCCCTGCATCTCCCCCGACATCAGCGTAACCACGCCCGGGGTCCCCGCCTTCACATGGCGAATCAGCGCATGTGCAATGTCGCTGGCCTTGATGGCCCGGTAATTGGCGGGTATGACGGGGCTTAAACAGCGCGCCAGTTTCAACCCCAGACCTTCACCTGCACGCCCAGCCTGACCGAGGGCTGCACGATCGCCGTCGATCAAAGACGGCCGCGCAATCACCAGGCTTTTGAAACCCATGCGCGCGAGCGACAGTTCCATCTCGCCTTTGATGCGGTTGTAGAAAACAGAAGAATTGGAGTTGGCACCCATGGCGCTGATCACTCCTAATTTTGTAGCGCCTGACGCACGAACGGCGAGGGCTACAGCCTCAACAGCCTTAAGGTCTAAGGCGCGAAAGGCTTCTTTGCTGCCCGCTACCTTGATGGTGGTGCCCAGGGCGATGAAGCACTCATCAAGCTTGGGTAGTTTGGGCAAAGCCGCAAAGTCGACCACATGGTTGGTCACCTTTGCATGCTGGATATCCAGCGGTCGGCGGCCCACTGTGTGCACCGCCGCAACCGACTTATCGGCTAAAAGGTCCGCGAGGATTTCCCGACCCACCAGACCGGTTGCCCCCGCCACCAAAACCACCCGACCGTGAACCGCCGCCATTGCCGCCTCCGTTGCCTGAACCGCCGCGGTTTCCACCG
>JBBQBG010000152.1:0-9429 GCA_038317285.1 Burkholderiales bacterium
ACTTTCCTTCGCGTTAACTCAGGCCTGTACGGTGAGCTGTTGTTGCACGCCTAGCCCCTGTATACCCAGACGCATGATTTGCCCTGGGCGCAGGTATACCGGTGGTTTTTGCCCGAGTCCCACGCCGGGAGGTGTACCGGTTGAGATAATGTCACCGGGTTGAAGGCTCATGAACTGGCTCAGGTAGCTAATTAGACGAGCCACGCCGAACACCATCGTCCGTGTATTGCCTGACTGATAGCGTTTGCCATCCACCTCAAGCCACATGTCTAGGCATTGGGGATCAGGTACCTCATCAGTAGTTACCAGCCAAGGGCCAATTGGACCGAATGTGTCGAAACCTTTGCCCTTTGACCATTGCCCTCCGCGTTCGAGTTGGTACTCGCGTTCCGAAACATCATTGACAACGCAATAGCCCGCGACATGTTTCAGTGCGTCTTCCTCACTTATGTAGCGTCCTCCGAGGCCAATCACAACACCAAGTTCCACCTCCCAATCTGCCTTCTCGGCGCCGCGCGGAATCTGTACGTTGTCATTGGGTCCACAGATGGCGCTCGTCCACTTTGCGAAGATGACCGGTTCGCTCGGTACCGGCATGCCTGACTCCGCCGCATGGTCCGCATAGTTAAGGCCGATGCAGATGAATTTGCCAACGTTTGCCACGCAAGGGCCAAGCCGCAGTTCCTTTGCATGGCGTTCTGAGACCACGGGTAGTCTGTCGATATTGAGGTCGCGCAAACGCGCTATGCCGTCGGGTGTCAATACGCTACTAGCTAAGTCGGATACATGAGCTGAAAGGTCGCGTATGCAACCCGACGCGTCCAGGATGCCAGGCCGTTCTTGGCCGCATGGGCCGAATCGTAGAAGTTTCATGGATTTTTCGGAATGACGGCGGCAGACGCCGGTTGGATGGGATGGTTGATGGAGAGGTCGTAAAAACGTTCAGCGTTTCCAGCCCATATCAGGTTCTGTTCGCCAGGAGACAGTTCGCCAATCAGAGCCGCACTGACTTGCAGCCAGTGTTCAAAGTCAGCTGCAAGCAGCCCGACGGGCCAGTCGCTGCCCCACATCAATCGCTCGGGACCGAAGATGTCCAGCAGGGCATCCCAGACCGGGCGAACAGCGGTGATACCAGCTGCCACACTACCGTGTGCCAAGGCACCTGCTTCAGTCAGTAGCCCAGAGAATTTGCACATTACCTGCGGCAATTCGGCAATTGCTCGCAGATCACGCCGCCATAACTGTGCCCACGTGGCGTTCCATCCATCTTGAAGCTTTGGTTTGGCTGCATGGTTGACTGCAACGGGCAATCCTTCCCATCTCATCACGCTCTGACGAAGAGCATCGAGTTGGTCAGGGCGAATCAAGGCGTCCAATCGGAGTCCCCGTTTGTGGAGAATATGTAGTGCATCAATCTGTGGGGATTCCGAGATCCACTTTGGGTTTGGCAGGTCTTGCAACATTGGCCGAACCCCTTTGAGCTTGGGATGCGTTGCAAGCCGCTCAATGCGTGCCTCAACATCGGGCCCCGCCAGGTCCACCCAGCCAACCACTCCGCCGATAAAGGGATGCTTATCTGCCAAATCGAGCAAAAACTGTATCTCGGCCGCAGTGGGTGCGGCCTGAACCAGCACAGTTTGACGTATCCCATGGCGGATTAAACTAGGTGCTAGATCTTCGGGCATGAAGTCGCGATAGAGTGGCGCCAGCCTCTCACAGTCGCTACGTAACCAGTCGTAATCGCCCCGATCTAATTGCCAAAAGTGTTGATGGGCGTCAATGCGGATCTGCATACTGCTTCCAGTCGAAGGTGTCAGATGGTTACGCCACCATCCACCAATACGGCCTGACCAGATACAAATTTTGATTCATCGCTCAGCAAGTAGATTACTTGCGGGGTAATGTCATCAACTGTGGCAAGCCTACCCATTGGTTGCCGGGAAATGAAGTCCTTTTCGGCCTGTACCGGATCGCTGGATGTAGCAATTCTTTCGCGAAGCGACGGCGTATCCACCGTTCCCGGACAAATCGCATTGCACCGAATACCGAGTTTGACTACATCGGCTGCGACGGCCTTTGTTAGACCGATAACTGCGGCTTTACTGGCACCGTAGGCGAGCCGATTCGGAAAACCTTTGATGGACGATGCCATCGAGGCCATATTCAGTATGGCGCCGCTTCCTTGCTGCTGGGCCACCCTGCTCAGCATGCCGGGTAGGAACGCCTTAATGATGAGAAACATGCTTGTGACGTTCAATTGAAGGCTGAAGTCCCAGTCCTCTGCTTCACAGGTTTGAATCGATCCGCTGTGTACGAACCCAGCGCAGTTGAAGAGTCCGTCCAGTTCAGGGAGCTCAGCAGGTAGGGCATGAATCGCGGACCGATCCCGCACGTCAAGCCGCAGGGTGCGAATCGCCGGCACTTCAGATTGCAACGACGCCAACATATCGGCGTTTATGTCCGTCGCGATGACTTGAGCTCCTTCTCGAGCGCATGCAATCGCGCTAGCTCGGCCAATGCCTTGGGCTGCGGCCGTAATCAATATGGTCTTGCCACTTAGTCTCATGACGTTCATCTCCATTGTTGGCGTGGTTCATCAAAGATCGACCAAAAGAACCCGTGAGAGCAAACTTGTTGGATGACATTAAGTTTATAGGTGAATACTACATCACCTATAAACTTTAAGCAAATACCTTTTCCTCGCAAGACTATGCAGACCGTGGAAAAAGATTCTTTGTAAAATTCAGGATTCGCGCGAGACAGTGAACAGTGATCCGTCTGTAGAAATATTCACCTATAGGAGGAAATTTCTTTGGTGAATACATCTTCGTAAATCGATTGCATGGCGAACACCCCCCATCAATAGAAACTAAATTTGACCATGAACAAGCATGACGAGCGGTCTTGGACCCAAAGTGAGGAAGGCTCGCTTCAGCGATATAAGGCGCCGGCCTTGGAGAAGGGTTTGGACATTTTGGAGCTCGTTGCTTCAGAGCCAGGGCCTGTCACCGCAGCGGAGATCGTGCGAAAACTTGACCGTTCGCATGGTGAACTGTTCAGAATGATCCAAGTACTCGAATTCAGGGGTTACCTCGAACGATCGGCCGACAATGAAGGTTATCGGTTGACCGACAAGTTGTTCGCACTCGGCATGGCCCAACCGCGAATAAAGGGGTTGGTCGAGATTGCGCTTCCGAAGATGCGCGATCTTTCTGAAGCGAGTGGGCAATCATGTCATTTGGTCGTGCACTCGCAAGGGCACATCGTAGTTGTCGCACGCATGGAGTCCAGTGAGGAAATAGGATTTTCAGTACGGGTTGGTCACCGACGTGCTGTTGTCGGATCCGTATCTGGCTTGGTGCTCTACGCGTTCCAAACTGAGCAGTTGCGTAAGCGCTGGGATGCTTGGTTGGCAGACCAATTTAAAGAGGTATCGCAGACAGAGTTTGAGCGTCAACTTCTAAGAGCACGGAAGAATGGATATATTTCCGCAAAAAGTAGTATCGTTCCAGCGATCACGGATATAGCGGCGCCTATCTGGCGCGGGGAATACGCAGTTGCCGCTTTAGCTGTGCCATTTTTCGAGTCGACGCGAATGCAAAAGTCGATGGACGAGTCAATCTCGTTGCTGAAGTCAGCGGCTGCGGAAATTTCGGGGCAGCTAGTAGCTAGCGATACGCGGGTGTAGTCTTTCTTAGAACTCGATGGCGTCTTGCGTGCCCTTGACCTTGACCAAAGCGTGAATGTCCAGTCCGGCCAGTGGGTCGTCCTGCACCGTGGTTACACGGGCACCCACCTGTGCATCCCACCCGCCGCAAAATTCCTCAGAGAGGCGCTTTAAGCCCCTGGCTTCACTCGTCTAGCCCGGCCAAACAGTCTCCACACCACAACCCGGGGGCGTGACGGCGCCCATGCTCGTCACTACAACACGGACGGGCTCGCTGTTCATTGCAGTTCCTTTTAGATCTGTACCGTTTGGTAACTAATGCCGGGCGTGTTGCGCAACACGACTACAACTCTATTTACATACCAAAAGGTAAGAAAATAGACGTAACACTATCAAAGAAAATGACAATGGCCTTAGGACGTCCACGCGGATTCGATGTCGATGCAATGCTGGACAAAGTGGTGGGTGTGTATTGGACCCACGGCTACGAAGGCAGCACCATGGCCGCGCTCACCGCCGCGACCGGTCTGAGCAAACCCAGCCTGTATGCCGCTATTGGCAGCAAGGATGCGCTGTTTCGTACCGCATTTGCACGCTACCGCGAATGCCAGGCCGCGGTCACTGGCAACGCGTTGAGTGCGCCTCAGGCCCGGGCCGGGGTAGAGCGTCTTCTATTGGCACTGCTCGATAGCCAAACCCAGCGGGCTATGCCGCACGGTTGCCTGATGGTGCATGGCAGCCTGGTGGGAAACCCCGAGAGTGATGCGATTCGCAAGGAGTCGACAATGCGGCGCAAGGCAACTGAAGCCAAGTTCCGTGAACGCCTGGTCCGTGCACAGGGTCGCGCGGTTGGCCATGCTGGCATGGCCAACCCACCGCGAAACCTGAGCGCAGTGCGGGATCGAACGAATGGTGCTACGCCACCAAGCCTGGTGGCATTCTCTGGTGTCAGTTGCACTGCTTAATAAAAATGCCGGCGGTGTCTGGGCCAGAGCGCCCCGGTGCATACCAGCCGGTCAGTCCAAGAGGAGTTCTCACCAAGAGCGTGGGTTGGTACTGGCCCTTCTTCTGGTCCAATTCAAGCGAATCGGCAGCGATTCCGATGAGGGACACCTTATCGCGGTCTTGCAGAGACACAACGAGAGATCCTGAGTCGTCAGGCGAGGTAAACAGCTTTACATCTCCAAATACCGCAGAGTCCGCGTTGAGAGACGCGACGGCCTGTTGGGTTTCGACAAGTCGCTTTCCTCCCAGTACAAACTTTCTGGTCACACATCCAAAGCAAATGGATGGCGGGACGTGGTGCAGGTAGACAACGCCCTGTCCGTTGAATAACAGTTTTGAGTCGGAATTAGAAGGGGAGATTAGTCCGGGACTCAATCGAGCCAGTGATGCGCCCGTCTTCGCATCGGTTATTTCGAAGGATGCCGGACCGTGAACGAGGTTGTCTATACGATCAATGTACACGTGGGTTTTTGGCGCAAGGTCGGCCACCCCCATGCGTGTTCTACCTTCAAATTAAGGGACGTTGAGTCGGGCCACGTAAGCCCCTTTGTAAGGCGTAAACAGCGACAGCCCATAGACAAATACTTGAGGTGCCACATGAGGCTATTCGTCGAATGGTGTCGGCGACGCCTTTTGACGCACTTCCGCGCAAGCCGGACTGAGTGCGGAGACAGCAAGTCCGAAAGAAATGCAGAGGTTGAGCAGTAGCTTGAACATCGCAAAAAGGCGCAAAGTCGGGGCGGATAGGGTAGTCGAGGTGTTGCTGCACGCCTTGCTATTGTGTGGACGCCGCAGCGACTCCGTCTGCCAGCGCATCCAACGCCCCGCGCACAACGTCGTCGGTCATCCGCAACAGCTGATCGCCAACATACCATTCAAACATGCATTGCTTCGGCAACGCCGCGTTAACGGCCCGCCCGAACAGCCAGATGCCTTGTTCCTTCGCTATTCGGTTGCGGATGCCGTTGGCTGTGTTGGCCGCCACTGGCAAATACAGGTGCAGCATATTGCTGTGCGGTGTGGCTGGGTTTGCGTTGAACTGGGAGTAGGTTTTCAACAATTCATACAGCCACAGCGTGCGCTGATAATACGCCGGCATTTCTGTGAGACGCTTGTCAAACTGCATTGCGGCCGACACCACATAGGGCGAACGGCGGTACACATTGCCGCCCAGGCGTTGCATCCATACCTTGGCCTGCGCAATGAAGCTGGCGCTGCCCAGCAGCATGGCCCCGCCCATGCCACCGATGCCTTTGTAGAACGATACATAAACCGAATCGAACCCGGCGGCGATGTCTTGCAGGCTTTTGCTGAAACCGCTGGTGGCCTCCCACAGGCGCGCGCCGTCCATGTGCAAATGGATGCCCTGTTCACGGCAATGGGCCTTGATGGCGTTCAAGGATTCCCAGTCTGGTAATTGCCCGCCGATCTCGCGCATGGGCAGCTCGTATTGCGCGGCGGCGATGGGCTCGTTAAGCGCTTGCAGGTCCGTCACCGTCCAGGGGCGCAGGGCGTCGCCGATCTGCAGTGCATGGAAGTGGTCCAGCAGTTGAAAGTTGCTGCGCTCGTGCTTCAGGATGTGCGAGGTGGGGTGCAGCGCGACACGCCGGTTGTCACGCCCCGCGCAGGCCAGGCGCAGAGCGATTGACTGGGCCATGGTCCCTGTGATGCAAAAGACCGCCGCCTCCATGCCCAGCAGCGCAGCGACCTGCTGCTCAAACTGCTGCACCAGGTTGCCTTCGCCATAGACGTCATGCGCGATATTTTTGTCAGCACACCACTGTGCCATCGCCGCGAATTCTTCAGCCGGCTCGGGCTGAGAATGTCCGGTCAAAAAGCTGTGGCAGGACTGCCGAAGTGCTTGGGTTTCTGCAGGTGTCAAGTTCATATCGGAGGAGGTGAATGCGAGAGGATTAATAGGCGTGAGTGTGACACTGCTGACCTCTACTGACAACACGCTGTCAGTAGCCGGTTTTTACACTGAAGGCTCACTTGTTTCAGACCATCAACCCATTCACCCAGGAGTACTTCAGCATGTTTCACCGCGAATTCCACACCACTACCACCGCCCCCCGTTCTACCGTCTGGGCCTTGTGGACCGACATCAACAACTGGGCCAACTGGAACGCTGGCGTTGCTGAGGCGAAGATCACAGGCCCGTTTGTGACCGGCGCTACATTCAGCATGACCCCCGCGGGGCAAGATGCCCTGACCACCCGGCTCACCCATGTCGAAGAGGGTGTCGTATTCACCGACAAAACGGTGCTGGGCGATATCAGCGTCACGGTGGAGCACCGCATTGAGCCGCTGGATGGCAACACGCTGCGCATCATTTACAGCGCAAGCGTGACCGGCCCTGGCGCCGAGCATGTGGGGGCAATGGTGACGGAAGATTTTGACGATGTGCTGGCTGCACTCGTCAAACTCGCCGAGAGCAGTGTGGAAACGGTTTGAGACGCGTCGCGTTAAGCCTCCATCTCAAACCGATACCCCACCCCGTACACCGACGCCACGCTGTGCCCTAGCGCCCCCGCTGCATCGAGCTTGCGGCGCAGGTTCTTGATGTGGCTGTCAATGACACGGTCGCTGACATCGCGCAGGTCTTGGTGCAATTGATCGAGCAACCGTGCGCGCGAGAACACGTGACCGGGGCGGGACATCAGCAGGCGCAGCAAACGGAATTCCACTGGCGTCAGTGGCAGCAACTGGCCGTCCCAACGGATGCTCAGGCTGGCATCGTCCGCCATCAGTGGGCTGCGCACTGGCACTGCATCGCCGCCCGGTGTTGCGTGTTGCGTGGACTGCGACAGTGAGCCGTCCGCACGGCGCAGCAGCGCCTTGATGCGCGCCACCACCTCGCGTGGGCTGAAGGGTTTGCAGACGTAGTCGTCCGCGCCGGTGTCCAGCCCCAACAGGCGGTCGATCTCATCCACACGGGCCGTCACCATGATGATGGGAATGGCGGAGAAGGTACGCAGCTGTTGGCACACAGCCAAGCCATCCTGGCCAGGCAGCATCAGGTCCAGCACCACCAGCGCGGGGGCTAAAGCGCGCACCAGTGGCACGGCGTCCAGACCATTGCCGCACACGGTGGTCTCGAAGTCGTGCATGTGCAAATAGTTGGTCAGCATGTCGGCGATCTTGGCGTCGTCTTCCACTACCAGGATGTGCCGCTTGACCGATGTTGATGCGCTGGTGGTCATACCTTGTCCTTGTCGGCCACCGTGTCCGGCTGCACCGGCAGGCGCACGCACATTTGCAGGCCGCCGCGCTGCGATGGACTGGCCGAGATCGTTCCCTTGTGCGCGTGGACGATGGAGCGGGCAATGGCCAAGCCCAGGCCGCTGCCATGCTGACCGTCGCCGCGCTGGCGTGCCTTGTCACCGCGAAACAGCGGCTCAAACAGTTCGCACAGGTCGGCCGCGCTGACGCCGGGCGTGCTGTCGTCCACGGTCAGCGTGACGATGCGGCCATCGCTGCGCCAGTCGATGGCGATGCTGCCGGGAGCGTCGGTGTAGCGCAAGCTATTGGTCAGCAGATTGGCCAGCAGTTGCTCGATGCGGCCAAAGTCCCAGTTCACATTGATCGCCTCAGCGCTGCGCGGCGGGTGTTGCAACGTCAGCCCGCGCAGTTGGGCTTGGGCCTCAAAGCGCTGGGCCACGCGCCACAGCCCGGCATGGGCATCACCGGGCGTGAAGTCGCAGCGCAGGCCATCGACATCGGCCACCGACAGCGTGTGCAGGTCATCGACCAGGCGCGTGAGCTGCCGCACCTCGTCGCGCAGGCTGGACATGACCTGGGGTGTGGGCTGGCGGGCACCGTCTTCAATGGCCTCCATCTCGCCGCGCAGCACCGACAGCGGCGTGCGCAGCTCGTGCGAGATCTGGGCGATCCAGACCCTGCGCGCCGTCTCCAGGCGCGCCAGCTCGGCGGTCATGGTGTTGACGTCTTCCATCAGTTGCGCAATCTCGCGTGCGCCAGTGGGTTGCAAAGGTTGCGGGCGGCGGCCACGGGCGATCTCGCGGCTGGCACCTTGCAAAGCTAGCAACGGCCGGCTCCAGCGCCCGGCCACCCACCAGGCGGCCAGCACGGCAGTGATGATGGTGCCCAGCGCGGCCCAGACCAATCGGCTGGTCTGGCGTTGCAAGAAGCGGGCGTCCACACCCTCGGGTTCGGGCTCGGCGATCAGGTCGACAAATGCAACCTCCACGCCGTTGGCCTTGATAGCGCGCGTGGTGCGCTTGGCGTCCGGTGGTTGCGGCCGGCCGACCAAACGATTGCCTTGCGTATCGCGTACCAGCAAACGTTCACCCAGGCTGCCTGGGCCACCAATGCCGGGGCCCCGTGGCTCTGGGGGTGGTGCGTCTTGTGTGTGTGGCGGGCGGCCGTCACCGAAACCGCGCCGTGGCGGTGGGCGTTGGCCCCGTGGTGCCCGGCCGCTAAATTCGTCCATCAGTGCGCGCATGGGGTCGGGGTCTTGGCGCAACCACAGCAACTCGGCGTCGGTGGCGGCATGGCGTTCCATCATGGTCACGAGGCGCGTTAACTGCTCCTCATCCCGCACCTGCAAATAGTCTCTGAAGCCGCTACGCAGGTTCAAAAAACTCAGCGTGCCCACCACCACCACGGCCACCACCACGGCTGCGGCAATCAGCAGTGACAGTTGCAAGGCTATGGGAAGACGGCGGGGTTGGCGCATGCAAGCATCTTAGCCAGGAGCCAGGGCGGTAGGGCGTTCTGCGCAGGTAAAGGAGGAG
>JBBQBG010000153.1:0-9382 GCA_038317285.1 Burkholderiales bacterium
TTGACACGACCGCCACGAACCAGCACCACGCTGTGTTCCTGCAGGTTGTGGCCTTCACCGCCGATGTAAGAGATAACCTCAAAACCGTTGGTCAGGCGCACTTTGGCAACCTTACGCAGAGCGGAATTGGGCTTTTTAGGCGTTGTGGTGTACACACGGGTGCATACGCCACGACGCTGCGGAGAGTTCTGCATCGCAGGACTCTTCGACTTGATGATCTCGACCTCACGGCCTTGACGCACTAGTTGGTTGATGGTTGGCATTTAAAAAACGTCCCTAAACGTTTGAAACTAATTGAAAACGTGAATCCCTTCGGAATTTCCGAAAAGCCTTCTAATGTATCAGGTTAGGGGTTTCCCCGCAAGAGCGCGTTGCCCCCAAGCTCCGCCGTTACACGGGTCGCTGCCCTTGCAGGCCGCGGCGTTGCCTGAGTCAACGACCCTTCTGGCTGTCCCGCCCCGCGCAGGCGGGCCGAGAGCCGCAGCCATCAGCCCCAAGGGGCTAATTTGCCTTGGGGCGGCGCGGCGGCAAATTGCCTGTTGCATCGGCCGGGTCGGTTTATCGACTGCGTTTGTTTATCGGATCCACAGGCGGATCGAGTCCCAGGCGCGGCCAAAAATGCCCGCTTGGGCTACCGACTCCAGCGCCAGCAGGGGCACTTCGGCCACGATTTGCTCGCCGGCGAGGACCTTGACCACGCCCAGTTGTTGCCCCTTGGTGATGGGAGCCACCAGGGGATCGGTGCGTACTACCTGGGTCTTGAGCTTGGCCCCGCTGCCAGTAGGCACAGCCACCACAATGGCTTGGGGCCGGCCTAATTTGACGGCGGGCTGTGCGCCCTTCCAAATGTTAGCGCTCACTACTGCCTGATCGGCATCAAACAGCTTGACCGCCTCAAAAGCCGTATAGCCCCAGTTCAGCAGTTTTTGTGATTCGTTAGCGCGCGCGTTTTCGCTCGCCGTGCCCAGCACGATGGACAACAAGCGGCGGCTGCCTGCGGTGCCGGGCGTGCCAGCGGGCGCGCTAGGGTTAGCCAAATTGGTGAAATCGCGGCGGGCCGTGGCCACCATGCAGTAGCCGGCGGCGTCGGTGAAGCCGGTTTTCAGACCGTCCACCGTAGGGTCGCGGAACAACAACAGATTGCGGTTGGTGTCATTGGCAGCCGGTGTGCCGGGGTAACGGTACTTTTTGATGGCGTAAAAGCCCACGTAATCAGGGAAGTCTGCCATCAAGCGGGTTGCCAGAATGCTCAGGTCACGGGCCGTGGTGGTGTGGCCCGCCACGGTCAGGCCCTCGGGATTCTTGTACGTGGTGCTCTTCATGCCCAGCACGCGCGCTTGGTCATTCATCATTTGTACAAAATGTTCGGCACTGCCGCCCACGCCTTCGGCCAGGGCCATCGTGGCGTCGTTGCCGGACTGCACGATCAGACCCTTGAGCAAGTCTTCGACCGGCACCTGCATCTTGGGGTCGATAAACATGCGAGAACCCGGCATCTTCCAGGCGCGCTCGCTGACGGGAAGGGTTTGGCGTAGATCGAGCTTCTTGTTGCGCAGCGCATCGAACACCAGGTAGGCCGACATCAGCTTGGTCAAGGATGCAGGCTCGACCGGCATGTCGATGTCTTTGGCGGCCAGGATCTGGTTCGCGGTGACGTCCAGCAACAGATAGGCGCGGGCGGCGACCTCGGGCGGTTGCGGCGTCTGGGCCGCCACGGAGACGCAAAAAAGACTGGCCACGAGGGCGGCGAAGATTGATTTCATAGGGGTTTAGGTCGGGGCTTGGCCCAACAAAGGGCCTGCAGCGGATGAAATAAGGGTTGGCGGGAAAAGACGGGGGAGTCACCCGCTAAGCGGCTTGTGGAGAGAAGAACAACATTTAAGGTGCGGTCTGGGTCAGCAGATGGCGCACCACCAGACTGCGCAGAAGCGGCAATTGTCCATGAAAGAAGTGCGCCACCCCAGGAATGACGGTGACGGGCAGGGATTGTGGCCTCGCCCAGTCCATCACATCGGCCAGGGGCACCGTGTCGTCCTGCTCGCCATGCAACACCAAAGTACGCGCATGCAGCTCTGGCGCGATAGGCGCCACGGTGAAGCGACTGACGGCAGTGCCGACCAATACCACTTGCTGCGGTGGGTTATGGGAGCCCAACGATTCGACAGCATGGCTCACGACAAAGGAACCGAACGAAAACCCCGCCAGCGCCAACGGCTGCGCGGCGTTGCCGTCGGTTCCATGGGCGATGACGGCCAGCAAGTCTTGCAGCTCGCCCCGGCCTTCGTCATACACACCCTCAGTTGCGCCGACGCCCCGAAAATTGAAGCGCAGGGCGCGCCAGCCGCATTGCACGAAGGCACGGGCCATGGTCTGCACCACCTTGTTGTCCATGGTTCCGCCAAACAGAGGATGCGGGTGGGCGATGACGGCGACGCCGCGGGCCGTAGCACCTTCGTCCAACAGAGGCAGGTCCTCCAGCGCTTCTATCGCGCCAACCGGGCCTTGCACCACGAAGCGGCGGGTTTGGATATTCACAAATTGCTATTATTTTAGTAGCTGCTCACGCATATTCCACGAGGGCTACCGGGCTATTTCGCATAAGAGGTTTCGACTGAGCGCCTTAACGGCCCAAGTGCGCGGGCGTCACCAAACGCTCCACCACCTTGCCGTTCTTCAAATGGGATTCGACGATTTCATCAATGTCGTGCTCATCGACATAAGAATACCAAACGCCCTCTGGATACACCACAGCTACCGGGCCGCCCGCACATCGGTCCAGGCAACCTGCCTTGTTGACGCGAACCTGGCCTACCCCGGCCAAACCGGCTGCGCGGACCTGCTGCTTGCAACGGTCGAAACCGGCTTGTGCGTTGTGCTGGGAGCAACTGGCCTCCCCGTTTTTGCGCTCGTTGAGGCAGAAGAAGATGTGGTGCGCGTAGTACGGCTTTGCGGGGGCGATAGGTTCGGTCATAGGGTCGATTCTAATTTTTTGCATCACGTCGCCAGATCAGCGACAACACATAGACCAGCGTGGCGTAGGGCCACAGCCAGCCCAGCCACTGGGCCAGGCCATGGAAGCGGATGAAACGGCCCTGCTCCCAGGCGTGCAAGGTTTGGGCGAAATAGGCACTCTCGGGCGCCTGGTTCAACAGGCTCAGGTAAATACCCAGGCACAACAACAACAACGCCGCACTGGCGCGCCACGGCACCATTGCCAGCACCAACGCACATAGGCCAGCCAGCCCCATACCCGCTTGCACTGGCACGCTCAGCCAGGCCCAGGCGTGTGCGGGGCCCCAGCTCAGCGCCGCCGACAGCGCAGACGCCGCCACGCCTGCGCCGATGGTCATCAGTGCAAAGGCGGCCCTGCGGGCGCGCGGCCGTACGATGCAAAACGCCAGCAGGCAGGGGATCAGCAGTCCCAACATCACGCACACCATTTCGGCGCCAGGCACCAGGGGCTGCAGCTCGGTTTCGCGCACAGGCAGCCAGTCCAGAAACGGCGTGTCGACAAGCTGCACACCGGCGGCTTCCTCCATGCGTTCCAGCACCTGGCCCAGACCAAAGGGCACAGCCGGTGGAAACAACAGCGCCAAAGGCCACAAGGCCAGCAACACAATGCCGCTGCGCGATTCGGGGCCAAACCAACGCGCGCGCACCTGGCTCCAGCGGTCTATCACGCCCCATTTCGCCAGCAGAAACGTAACGGTTGCACCCGTGGCTGCGCCGAAAGTATCCAGTAGCCAGTCCTCGCGCGAGGGCACCCGCGCGGGCAGGTAGCTTTGCAAGGTTTCCATGGACAGGGCCAGTAGCGATGCAACCAGGATGGGGATCAAAACGGGGTATCGGGAGCGCCCTGTGCGCATCGCGCTGAGGGCCAGCAGGCCGCCCAACGGCGCATAGCCGACCATATTGATAGCCACATCGAAGCCGGTCCAATACTTGGGCAGCGGCGCGGCCAGAAAGACCCAGGGGGCAATGCCCTGGTCACGCCATTCGGCAAACGGATACAAGCTGGCATAGACCACCAACCCGATGTAGAACAGTGCAAGAGGCCAGGCCGCCGACTTATGCATTCAACTCCTTCTGCTTGCTAGACCATGTGGGATGCAGACAGCGCAAGGCGCGGTTAGAAAGGTTTGACGACTACCAGAATAACGGCCGTCAGCAGCAACAGCACCGGCACTTCGTTGAACCAGCGGAACCACACGTGGCTGCGCCGCATCGTGTTGGCTTCAAATTTTTTGAGCAAACTGCTGCAAGCGTGGTGGTAGCCGACGACCAATACCACCACGCCCAATTTGACGTGCATCCAGCCATTGCCCGGCCCGCGACCTATGCCGTAGCCCAACCAAAGATAGAGCCCAAGGGCCAGTGCGGGGACGGCCAGAATGGTTGTAAAGCGCAACAGTTTGCGCGCCATTAGCAGGAGTCGGGCGCGCTCGGCAGTGGAGTCTGCGGGCACCAGGGCCAGGTTCACAAAAATACGGGGAAGGTAGAAGAGACCCGCAAACCAACTGGCTACGAAAACGATGTGGAGGGCTTTGATCCAGAGCATGGTTGCAGTGTAAGGTGTGACAGGCTTGTGTAGCCCGCACCAGGCTCAGGGCGAGCGGCGCCGTTCGTGTCCCCCGCGCTACGCGCTCCTCCTTTACCTCACTTTGCCGCTCACCCTGAACCTGGTGCTCGGTAATTTGCACTCGGCATTCCGTTTGAAGCAATGCCGGATCGGGTGGGGTGGAAGTTTTGCGCAGGTAAAGGAGGAGCCAGCGCAGCGGGCGGGGGACACGGAGCAAAACTTTCGCCCCACCCGATCCAGCGCTATCCAAAGACTTTCACCATAGATGAACAGGCAAAAAAAACCCCAGCACGTGGGCTGGGGTGGTAAGCCTATTAGCTGTCACACATCAAGGCCCCGCTCAGGGAGGAAAAGCGGGAGGTAGCAAGCTACCCGGAGCGAAATTTAACAAAAATGCGCAGGCATTGCAAGCGGCTTTACGAATAAACCATATGCGTCAAAGGGAGAGCGAGCGCTCGCCGGCCCTGTCTGACAGCAGTCTTACAAACGGGCTTTCGGAATCAGGCACAATTTTCCCCATGACCTCCTTTGCCCCCTACCCCAACGGCCGCCCCCGCCGCCTGCGCCGCGATACCTTCACGCGCAACCTGGTCCGCGAAAACACCCTCACCCCCCATGACCTGATCTACCCGGTGTTCGTAGTGGACGGACAGCAACAGCGCGTGCCCATTGCCTCCATGCCCGGGGTGGAACGCCTCAGCCTGGACCTGTTGCTGCCCGTGGCCGAAGAGTGCGTCAAGCTGGGCATCCCCGTGATGGCGCTGTTCCCGGCGATTGACCAATCCCTCAAAACCTATGGCGCCGACGAGGCCTTGAACCCCGACGGCCTGGTGCCCCGTGTGGTGCGCGCCTTGAAAAAAGAGTTTCCCGACCTGGGCCTAATGACCGACGTGGCATTGGACCTGTACGCCAACCACGGCCAGGACGGCTTGCCTGACACCCGGCCCGAAGAACGCGGCTATATCCTGAACGACGAAACCGTGGAGATACTGGTGAAACAGGCGCTGACCCAGGCCGAAGCCGGTGTCGACATCGTCGGCCCCAGCGACATGATGGACGGGCGCATTGGCGCGATTCGTGCCGCGTTCGAAGCCAACGGCCACATCCACACCCGCATCATGGCCTACAGCGCCAAGTACGCCAGCGCCTTCTACGGCCCCTATCGCGACGCCGTCGGCTCGGCCAGCAACCTGGGCAAGAGCAACAAAAAGGTCTACCAGATGGACCCCGGCAACAGCGACGAGGCCCTGCGCGAAGTGGCGATGGACATTGCCGAGGGCGCCGACATGGTGATGGTCAAACCCGGCATGCCGTATCTGGACGTAGTACGCCGCGTCAAAGATGAATTCAAGGTGCCGACCTTTGCCTACCAAGTGTCTGGCGAATACGCCATGCTCACGGCGGCCGCGCAAAATGGCTGGCTGGACCGCGAGGCGGTGATGATGGAAAGCCTGCTGTCCTTCAAGCGTGCCGGAGCCGATGGCGTGCTGACCTACTTTGCGCTGGATGCCGCCAGACTGCTACATAAATAATAGCTGCCTACGCTTATTCCACGAGGGCTAGTGCCCTAATTCACTCAAGCCAACTTGCCAGAATCACCCATGCGCATCTTCCACATCCAGAGCACCAGCATCACCGAGACCCAGGACTTGGCGGCGCTGACGGCGGCGGGTGCGCCGGCCCAGGGTTTCATCTGGGTGGCCTGCGCGCGGCGCGAGTTCGAGGTGACGCAAGGGCCCATACAAGCCATGCTGCAGGCGCTGTGCGGCCAGCAACTGGTGGACCTGCACATATCGGATCTGATCAACAACCAACTGCCCTCGCACTACGACTACACCTCGCAATACGACGTGCTGGTGTTCCGTCGGCTGGCGGCGGGCAGCAGTGCCACCGACCTTGCCAACCCCGGCCAGCCCCTGGCCCATGAGCCCGCGCGCAGTGGCCCACCGATCTTGCGCCGTATCGATACCAGCCCCGTAGGGTTTGCGGTCTTTGACCGCGTGCTGCTGACCGTGCACCCCACCGACTGCGCCGTGCGAGACGCCTACGCTACCAAGCTGCTGCAAGCTTCCAGTGCCGAGTCGCGCGCCGCGGGTGCCCGCCTGCCGGCCAGCCCTGCGGACTTGATGCTGCGCGTCATCAACCAGATGGTGGATGGTTTTCTGGAGCTGCGCCGCGAGCTGACGCACCAGCTGGACCACTGGCAGTCTGAGCTGCTGAACCCCCGCAACCGCTTCACCAACTGGAGCGCTTTGCTGGACGCGCGTCTGACACTGCATTACCTGGATGAAGTGTGCGAAGACCAGCGTGCAGCCTTGCAAGACTGGATCGAGGCCGTCAAAACCTGGCCCGATGCTGACACTGCCGCCGGTCAACGCGAGCGCGACCTGTTGCAGGTGCGTAGCCGCGACGTGCTGGAGCACATCGAGCGCGTGGTGCACCACGTGCGCCGCCTGGAGCAAAGCGTCGAGACCGCCGTGCAGATGCACTTCAGCGTGCAGGGCAGCCGCACCAACGACATCATGCGCACGCTGACCGTGCTGACCGCGATCTTTTTGCCGCTGAATCTGATCACCGGATTCTTCGGAATGAATTTCGACGGCCTGCCACTGATCCACAAACAGACCGGCGTGCTGTGGGCCATGGGTACCATGGTGGCGATTGCCGTGCTGCTGGTGGTGTTCTTCTGGCGCAAAAGGTATTTGGCGCGGACCGGACGGTAGTGGGCTGGTTTTACGCCGCCAGCCTCCTTGGCAGCAAACGGCTGAATTGCTTGATGGAGGCGGAATAACACTCGCAGGCGTTTTGTTCCAATTCTTCCCGATCCAACACAACAACTTTCCCACGGCTGTACTCAATGGTGCCTTGCTCCTTGAGTTTGGTTGCCGCCACGGTAACGCCTTCGCGGCGAACTCCAATCAGGTTCGCCGCCAACTCATGCGTCATCTGCAATTCGTTGCCCGACACGCGGTCCAAGCTCACGAGCAAGCGACGCGCCAATTGTTGGTCTATAGAGTGGAAGCGATTGCACACGGCAGTCTGTGCCATTTGGGCCATCATGTCTTGTGCGTAACGCATGAGAACTTTCATCACGCCGCAGGGTTGTTCGACTTCGCCTTTTACGAAACGGGCACTGACGCGGAAAGCACGTCCTTCGCTTTGCACGGTGGCATCAGTAGCCGCCAAATCAGCACCCAGCAAATACGATACGCCAACAACACCATCGTTGCCGACAACCGCTACTTCGGCACTCTGGCCTTCGCTTGTGACTGTTATCAACGAGACGATGGCGGTCGTGGGGAAATAGATGTATTCAGGGTTTGTGCCTGCGGAATGGAGAAGTTGGTTCCGGGAGAGCTCCACCATTTCCAACCGGCTTTGCCACCGATTGAGGTCTTCAGCGGGCAAAGCTGCCAGCAATTGGTTTTGCTGAGTACCGAAAGCGTATTGGTGTGTGGTTCCCATGGTTTTCTCTCGTTAGGTGACTAGATGCCCCTATGTTCTGAGAATGACCCTGTTTACGGTATCGGCGCATGCCGTGACATGGCGTAGGACTGCGCCTACACACTGCAATCAGGTTGGGCTCGTCGCTCTGGTGAGCGGTGTTCTGGAGTTCGATCGCGACGCAGCATTGCATTGCTGCTTACGGTCAATGTGACACCCTAGGTCCTTTGGCCGCAAGAGTTGGGTGGCCGTCAATGGCGAGGTGTCGCGCCGAGTCAGTTCTTACCGCTTGCCTCTATGCGAATGTCTTCGGGGCACGACGAACCCAAAGCCCCCTCGGTGACCGGCTTGCCGACCAGTTCGCGCAGACCAAAGCCCTCTTTGAATTCCAAGGGAAGTCGAATACGAATTTCTTGTAGAAATTCGCCAGCGCACAGCAGACCGACCTGACTCTGCGGGCTGGTGAGCCCCGTTTCTTCATCCAGGCGCTTGAAGAACTGTGTGCGAGAAATTCGGCCGCCGATATTGGTACGGATGTACTTCCCCACCGAAGAGTCATTGACCGTGCGGACGGCGTTCACCGCACGGCGGAAATAGGTGTCCGCATCCATGGTGGTCTGGCAGGTGCCATGCTTCTTCCACTCGTAATTTCCAAATTTCTTTTCAAAGAAAAAGTTCGGCATCCATGGGGCGATGTAAGACACCGTTTCTTCGGACAGGGCAAGCGGCGTATTGCCGCAATCTCCGTAGTCCTTGCTCTGTTTGATGTTCGGCCAGAGCCCATGCAATGTCAGGTTGGAAACCACTAGCTTGCCATCGGCCATGTTGTCGCATTCGGGCTTGGTTCCGTTGTACTTGAAGTGCTCACAGAATCCAGGCTGCCAAGTTATCGCCAGTACATAACTGTCGTGCAGGCCCGGTTGGTGGGAGGCGCCGCCCTTAGCAACGGTCGATCGGTTGAATGCGAGGCCAGTTGCCTCGCCGCAGTCTGCAGCTACCCACCGAAGGGACTCGTTGACGTTGGGAATCTGGATGCGTAACCACCGGGCCTCGCGGGTGTTGACCTCGCGAATGTCATATTCGGACCCTGGTTCTACCTTCACTTGACCTGGGTTGGTGCCCTTGGCAAACGACAGGTAGGCCGCGCAGGATCGAGAGGGGCGGAACTTACCACTCGCTGCTTCGCTGGCGGAAGCTGACGGCACAGCGATTGAAAACAAGGCGAGTAAAACCAGGGAACGGAAAGCACCGCCGCCAGCGAAGCAGCGAACAGAGCAAACTGGTACGTTCAAAAATGCAAACGAAAGAAGTGTTCTAAAGATTCTCATGGTTCAGCTCTTATTGGTCGGGTCGCAGTCA
>JBBQBG010000154.1:0-9369 GCA_038317285.1 Burkholderiales bacterium
GTTGGCTGACGCGGTAACACAGCTCGTTGCAGATGGCGGCCCAGGTACTGGAGATGTTGAAATCGCCGATGTGGTGGGCCATGAAGCTGGCGCGTGGGCTGAACAGCGTGACATCACTGCCGCGCTCCTTCATCAGCCGCAGCTGGTTGGTCTCAATGCTTTCGCGCAGTTCGTCGTCACTGATCTTCAAATCCGCGACTTTGGGCATGGCGCTTTGGTCTTTGATGCCAGCAATCTGCTGGTTGCGCCAGGTTTCCAGCGCCTTGGGGGCGGTGGTGTAGTGGCCGTGGCAGTCAATGATCATGGATCGCACCTTGTGTTCGAAAAAAATGGTTTAAGCCGGCGCCATGCCCTGACGGCGTTTGGCTGGGGCTGCGTCGGACGAGGCCATATAGACCAGCAGCGCGCGTGCGGCTTCAGTCCGCGTGCAGGCAGTGGTGATAGCCGCAGAAAAGGTGGTGGTGATCTGGATGGCCGGTGGCAGGGGGCCAACGATGGAAATGCCCTGCACATGCATCAGTTCACTCAATTGCTGAAAGCCCAACGCTACCGCGCCAGACGCCACCAGGCTACCCACCGACACGCCGGGCGACGCGGTCACGACACGGCTCCTGATCTGGTCGGCAATACCCCAGCGGTCGAATAGTTGTGCCAGCGCCACGCCGCTCGGACCAGTGGAATAGCCCAGCGTGCGGGCTGCCAGCACAGCCGTTCGCACAGCCGCTTCGTCCGCAATATTGGGTGGCGGCGAGCCCGCACACACGGCAATGGCCACGCCGGAATGCACCAGGTCCAGCTTGCTGTCGGCACGCAATATTCCTAAGGCAATGAGCTTGTCTAACGCGTCAGAGGCCACGACGACCACATCGAAAGCCTCTCCCGCCTGCACGCGTCGGGCCGCATCTACGCCACCTACCGACGTGATGTTGACGGCTTGGCCGGCGCGTGCAGCATAGGCAGCTGTCAACTCGAACAGCAGTGCGCGCGTGGCCATCGACGAAATGCCGGTAAGGGGCACCCGCGGCGTGGTGGCAGTGCTGTTGGGGTGCATGTCCGCCATTGTGTGTCTGTCCCCACATTTCGGTAAGGCCGGGCGGTTACTAGCAGCTATCCCAGATCGGCATAATTGAAGTCACGCTATCTATTTGGTATTGGCGACCGGGCGCACGGCCCTGGCGCTGCGGTCTGTTCCGTAAATTTTCAAAAAAGCCCATGGACCTCAAGCAACTGGAATACTTCGTGCGCGTCGCCGAAATGGGCAGCTTCACGCGCGCCGCCATTGCGCTCGATGTGGCGCAACCCGCATTGAGCCGCCAGGTGCGCCTGCTTGAAGTGGAGCTGCGACAAAATTTGCTGACCCGCAATGGCCGTGGCGCCGTACCCACCGAGGCCGGCAAGCTGTTGCTGGCGCATGGCCGCGGCATCTTGCACCAGGTCGAGCGCGCCAAAGAGGAACTGGGCCGCGTGCGCGGTGCTTTGGCCGGGCGAGTGGCCGTTGGCATGCCGCCCAGCCTGGCGCGTCTGTTGGCCGTCCCGCTGACCCGCGCCTTCCGCCTGCAAATGCCGGATGCCACTATTTCCATTTGCGAAGGTCTGTCGGTAGCCATGCAGGAGTCGCTGGTCAATGGCCGGCTGGATATCGCCGTGCTTTACAACGCCCAGGCCAGCCCTGAAATTGACACCACCCCGTTGCACGATGAAGATCTCTTTCTGGTGCAACTGCGCCCACCTGGTTTGCATGAGCAGCCTGCGCCGGGGCCCATCGCGCTGCGGGATGTGGCCCTGCTGCCCTTGGTCATTCCCAGTCGGCCCAACGCGATCCGCATGCAGGTGGAGTCTGAACTGGCCAATATCGGTTGCCGGCCCAAGGTTGCGCTGGAGATTGACGGTGTGTCGGCCATTCTTGATTTGGTCGCCGATGGCGCGGGCAGCGCCGTGCTGTCGCGGCATGCGGTGGCCAATTCCGTGCGGCCCTTGGTGTACTCGCTGCGTGCCATCCACGAGCCCCTGCTGCGCACCAAGGTATCGCTGGCCACCAGCTCGCTGCGGCCCAGCACCCTGACCCAGCAGGCCACGCTGCAGCTCATTCGCCAGACCACGGAAACGGTGTTGCGTCCCGACAAAACCGCGTAATTCTTTGCGTCTATGTATGCTACCGAACGGAGCCTGAGCGCAAGATTTTCTACGATGGAGCAACGAGCGAACCACCAGCCCAAGGTGACCGACCTCTCATCCGTCCAACGAAAGTCCAGCATGAATGCAAACCAGATCAACGGCACCATTAAATCCCTCGTCGGTAAGGTGCAAGAGCAAGCCGGTGACCTGCTGGGTAACAGAAGGCAGGCCCTGCGCGGATTGCAGCGCCAAGTTCTGGGTGCTGCGGAAAAGCGATTAGGCGACTATCAGCAATCTGCTCGCCGTGTGGTGAGCAATGTCAGAAGCATGCACCTGTAACGCCTACTGTAGTATTGGTCTATATGACCGACCTAGACGATGCGCGACAGCACCCCTACACTGATTTAGACGCATCGGGTGCGGTAGCGCAAGTAGACGAAGCGCCGCGTACGCTGCTGCACATGCCGGTCAATGTGCGCAGCATTTCGTTGGTCGTATTAGCCACGTTAGCCAGCATTTTTATGTTGCGCTGGGCCTCTGACGTGTTTATTCCCGTGTTGGTGGGTTTGCTGTTCAGCTATGCACTGTCGCCGATTGTCAACTTGATGCAGGCTTATCACATTCCCCGTGCCGTTAGCGCTGCACTGCTCATTCTGGGCATTGCAGCCGGTTTGGGCGCCACGGCATATTCCCTGAGTGACGACGCCAATAAGCTGGTGGAATTACTGCCAGCTGCCGCCCGCAAGCTGCACGACTCTGTGCGCACGCCCCAGGGCAAGCCGGATAGCGCACTGACCACGGTGCAAAAGGCTGCTGCCCAACTAGAACAAGTCGCAGAAGAGTCTACGCAAGCAACACCGGTCACCCGCGGCGTGCAACGGGTGCAAGTGGTAAAGCCAAAGTTTGATATCAAGGACCATTTATGGAGCGGCACCATGGGGTTGCTGGCCAGTCTGGGCCAGATCGGCATGGTTGCTTTGATTACCTTCTTCTTACTGGCATCGGGTGACCAGTTCAGGCGCAAACTGGTCAAACTCGCTGGCCCTACTTTGAGCAAAAAGAAGGTGACCTTACAAGCACTGAACCAGATCCATGACCAGATCCAACGCTATTTGTTGGTGCAGCTCTTTACCAGCGTTTTGGTAGGCGTTGCCACATGGCTCGCATTCCTGGCCATTGGATTGGAGAACGCAGCGGTATGGGGCATCGCCGCGGGCGTACTGGATCTTGTTCCCTACGTCGGCAGCGTTGCCATTGCAACGGGTTCGGCCATGGTCGGCTTCTTGCAATTCGGCACGCTGGAGATGGCGCTGCTGCTCAGCGGTGTCTCCTTACTCATCCATTCGATTGAATCTTTTCTGCTGACCCCTTGGCTTACCAGCCGCGCCAGCAAGATGAATCCCTTGGCCATCTTTATTGGTGTGCTGGCATGGGGCTGGCTGTGGGGCATATGGGGCCTGTTGCTGGGGGTCCCGATCCTGGTGGCCATCAAGGTTGTCTGCGACTGCGTTGAAGACTTTAAGACTATCGGCGAACTGCTGGGCGATTAATAGAGTGCCATTGCGCTGAGCGTCTCGCTCAGCGCAAACCGAACGCTAATTAAGACGCATCGCGCCAGCGCCAAAAATTCCAATGAGGCCAATCGCGATCAGATAGATGGCCACAATGAAATTTAACAGCCGGGGCATGATGAGAATCAGTATGCCGGCGAGTAGCGAGATAAGTGGTGTAAGACCAAGGTGAAGATTCATAGATTTTTTCCAATGCTTTCCAGGCACCAAGTGGCCCAGATGGATACATATTGCACCACAGACCGAATGTAGTCTGTGCGCGGGCGTACACAGCTCCTTTTTGTTGCCGAACCGCGCTTGTTCGGGCTTGCGACGCATCCATGCAACCCCCGTTGGTGCTCCAGCGAACAGATGGAAATGCGTAATCAACTTATTCTTTAGCCGTGGTGATCGGGCTTATGGCCCGACTTCCCGCGATGCATTTTTAGACTGTTTTGAAACTTAGGAGAACGATATGAGCTTAGGAACCATTTTGCTGATTGTGCTGGTGCTGGTACTGGTTGGCGTCTTCCCTGCGTGGCCCCATAGCCGAGGCTGGGGCTGGGGCCCGAGCGGTGGACTGGGTCTCATCGTGTTGATCCTTCTGGTCCTGCTGGTGATGGGTCGCATTTGACGCAATAGCGAAAGCAAGAAAAAAGGGGCAGTGCCATATGGCACTGCCCCTTTTTTGCGAGCCCTTGCAGGCTAGGTTTTAGAGCGAGTTACGCGGACGGCCAATCAAGCGCGTCAGGGCGATCAGAGCCGCACCCGTCGCCGCAGCGATCAGCACCGACTTGACTGGCTGGTCACGGATGTAGGCGACGGTCTTGTCCGTCGCTTGGTTCGCGCCGTCCATAACTTGTTTGCGCGCAGTTTGCAAGGAAGTCGACATGCCGTTCATGGCTTGATTGGCGAGGCGCTGGGTGCTGTGGATAGCGTCATCGGCAGAATGGGCCGCTTGGTCGATGAAGCTGTTGGTTGCGTCAGTGATATTGTTGGACATGGTGTTCTCCAGAGTTGATTAAAGGGTAGGGTGCATTACTTGCCGAAGCGTGCTTTGGCTTGGGCCATGCAGTTGTCTTTTGCGGCACCGGCCATGGCGTCGCACTTTTCTTTCTCGACTTTGTACTGTGCGTCGGATTTGTCGACGGCAGCATCGTTGCGTGCATCGCTGACCTTTTCACTGGCCTTGGTGGCAGCCTTGTTGGTCGTGGCGCGCATATCAGCATTGGCATCTTTTGTCTTCATCATAGCCTTTGCATCTGCCTTGGCGCTTACGTCGGCTGCCTTGGCTTCTTTGATACAGACGTCTTTGGCATTGCCAGCCTGGTCCTGGCACTTTTGGTGGGCCAGGTCATAGGTGGCTTCCGCTTTGGCGTCGCTGGCTTTGCGTTGGGTCTTTGGCGATGGCTCGTTGCTTGCATCCAGGTTAGCCAAGGCCATTTTTTTGTTGCCCTTGGCTTCTGTCACGCAAATCTTCTTGGGGTTGCCCGACATGGTGTCGCACGGCACTAATGCGGCCTTGTATTCAGATGCAATTTTTTCCTTGGCGCTTTTGAATTCGGCCTTGGACATGGTGTCAGCTTGAGCCGCGACACCAAAAGACAGGCACAGAGCGATAACAGCGTAGTTCAGAGTATTGGATTTCATGGTTTTTCCTTGATTGGTTGGTTGGTACAAATAGATAGATAAGAATTAACGTTCACCGGTCACTTCAACATCCACGCGACGGTCAGGCTGCAGGCAGGCAATCAGGCTCGGTGTGGGCTTGTTGCCCTTGCAATCACCTGGCTTAGTCACAGGGTTGGTCTCGCCGCGTCCCTTGGAGGAAATTTTGCGTGCATCAATGCCACCGTTCGAAACCAGGTAGGCCTTGACTGCATCCGCACGTTCCTGCGACAGCTTCTGGTTGTAGGCATCAGAACCAATGCGGTCGGTGTTGCCTTCCACAGAGACAGTGTTGAAACGGGCACCTTGCAGATCGCGGGCAAATGCATCAAGCGCGGTGCGCCCATCGGGTCGCACAACAGCCTTATTGAAGGTGAATAGCGAATCAGCCGAGAACTGCACTTTGCGTGGCATGGCAACTGGCGCGGGTGGGGGTGTTGGTGTCGGGGGAGGTGGCGCCATGACTCGCTCGGGGGCGGGCGGTGGTGTGGGTGCTACATAGACTGCAGGCATCGGTGCTGCCACCGGTGTGGCTGCACGGCGTCCGATAGGGAAGACCAGCGACATGGAGTAGTAATTGACATCGCCATTGCTACCAATACCGTCCTTGACGCGGAAGCGTTCGGCTTCTGCTCGCACAAAGATGGAGGGCGTCAATTCATACTGAAGTCCCAAGCCAACTTTGACATTGGTATCGCGTTGGCTATTGTCTTTAGACGCTGAGGCTGGCAAACCAGGGCCGCCGAACGCATCGCGCGTGTTGGCGTACTGTGCGCCAACGCGAGCCAGTGCTGACCATCTTTGGCTCAGGGGCATGGTGCCAACCAGGTCCAAATTGATTCCTTCTGTTTCATAGCGGCCATTCAGCGCGCCGCCTGGAAGGGATGTGATGTAGGTGAATTTGCCGAGGTTGAAATAGCCCAATTCCAGGCCGATATTTTTGTTGAACTGGTAGCCGCCAAACACCTTGTAACCGGTGTCTTGGCGTTCGCTGGTAAACGAGCCCGGGCTGTTCGATGTGCGCAACAGGCTGTTGGTGGTCTGCCGGTCATCAATCTGAGATTGGGATTGACCCACGCCCAGACCCCAGTAGTAGTACTTGCTGTCTTGCGCCAGTGCCGATGTTGCCAAGATTGAGCCCAGCCCTGCAAGGCCAACCCAATACAGTGGTTTAAAGTTTTTCATGTCGTTCTTTCGTGGTTTAGAAGTCTGTGTGTCAGTGAGTACCTTGCGTACACCCTGTATGTTCTCGGGACGCAGGCCTTTGGTCCGTGCGCCATGGCACATAAATACAGATCGGATGCCGACGCAAAGCTGGATGTTGCGTACCTGCCACTAAAGTCTTTGTTGTGTGTTTCGTGCGGCAGCACACAGACTCAGTTTTGGATTCGCTTTACAACCTACCGGTCGCAAGCGCTTGTGCGGATGACGACCCTCTTTATCAAGAAAGCCAAATATGAAATTCTCGAAATCCTGGTTATTAGCGGCATGCGTACTCGGCGTCATGGCCCTCGGTGCTTGCACCAGCAGCTTGAAGGCACCGGCCACTGCAGATGTCGCCGTCTCGCAAGCCGCGATCGAAAACGCCAACAGCGCCGACGGTACCGAATTCGCTCCCCTGGACATGCGTGCGGCGCGCGCAAAGCTGGTCTTGGCCAAGCAGGCATTAGCGGCCAAAGACTACAAAGCCGCCACCGACTACGCCAACCAGGCACAGGCTGATGCCAAGCTGGCCCAAGCCAAGGCTGGTTCTGCCAAAGCCCAAGCTGTATCCGCAACGCTGCAAGAAGACATTCGTGTTCTACGGGTAGAACTCGACCGCGCCGCAACCCAATAATTTCAAGTCCAAGTGATCACCATGATGAAAAAAATAAGCTATCTCCCTATCCTGCTGGCAAGTACTGTGCTGTTGATAAGCGCCTGCGCCAGCAGTCCAAAATCCACCAGCCTGCTGGATCAGGTGCACGCCGATTACGTGCAAGCGCAGAACAATCCCAAAGTTGCGACCTATGCGGCAGTGGAAATGCAATTGGCAACCGAAGCGTTGGCCAAAGCTGACGCGGCGGCCAAGAGCCGTGAGAGCCTGGAGACCGTGGACAAGCTCGCCTACTTGACCAAGCAAAAAATCGCGTTGGCCACTGAAGTCGCCAGCAGAAAATCGTCTGAGGCCGATATCGCGGGTGCGGCTGCCGTGCGCGACCAGGTCCGTTTGGACCAACGCACACAGGAAGCCAATCAGGCCCGCATGAAAGCTGAAGAGGCTGAGCGGTCGGCGCAGGCAGCACGCAATGCGGCGGCCATGGCGACCCAGCAAAAGAATCTCGCCCAGGCCAGCGAATCCGAAGCACAGCGCCTGGCGGCTGAAGCCAATGCGCGCAACCAGCAACTTGAAGCGCAGTTGGCGGATTTGTCGGCCAAGAAGACCGAGCGGGGTCTCATCATTACCTTGGGTGATGTGCTGTTCTCCGTTGACCAGGCCAAGCTCAATGCCGATGGTGTGCGCATGGTCCAGCGATTGGCCACCGTACTGCAGCAGAATCCAAAGCGCGCTGTATTGATTGAAGGCTTTACCGACAGCACCGGCAGCATTCAGCACAACCAGGAATTGTCTGAACGACGCGCCATGGCCGTACGTGATGCTCTAGTTGACTTGGGCTCACCGCGTGCTCAGATCGCTATTCGTGGCTATGGTCAATCCTTTCCTGCAGCACCCAACGATACGGCTCTGAATCGCCAATTGAATCGGCGTGTGGAAATTGTCTTGTCCGACGAGCGCGGCGTGATAGCGCCCCGTTAGGACTTTGCGCTCCCTGGTAGCCCCGTCGATGGGGCTGCCTAGGAAAAGTATCGCAGCGCACGGGACCTATGTTGGATGCCGTACAGAGTTTTATGGCTCCAACGCTAATACTCAAATCACTATCTAAAGTGCATGGAGGTCCCAATGAAAATCACTACAAGTACCGCTCGTTTCTGGAGCACCGCGTCCTTCGGCGGCAACGCCGATACGTCACCACTTGAGCTCATGTCCTTGGGTGACCATTTGGGCCTCTGCAAGAGCGCGCAGGGCCCCTTTTTTGCTCTGCACTGCATGGCAGAGTCCGTGCGCGGGTTTTTCGCCGCTCGGTTTGTCACGACCCTGATGGGCGTCGCATTGTTGATAGGCATCGCAGCACTGGCGTTTTAAGCCGTGGCGCGATCTGCTCTGGCCGGGCTTTTTCCCGGCGCGCCGACTGCATTGTGCGAAATGCTGGATCCATCGCGCGGGGCCGTTCCGCCGCCCATACGGTCCGAGATATTTGGCGCGCAGCGGTTCCACCAGCATGGACAAAGCCTGGCAGCCACCCATAGGGCGGAGCAGGTTTCAACTTATGCGGCCACATTTTTTCCTCGGCTCAAAAGCAACATCAAGGTTTTGCGTGAAGCGCACCACTACATTGGTGTGCAGGCCAGCACAGGCTATGACATCAGTCCGGCCGCCGAGTGGCTGCTGGACAACTTCCACACGATAGAGGCACAGCTTAAGGAAATCCACGATGGATTGCCGCGCAGCTATTTCAGAACGCTGCCCATTCTGCAAGACGAACCCTTGGCAGGGTTGCCACGTATTTATGGTGTCGCATGGGCGTTTGTGGCGCACACCGACGGTGCCTTTGACGAAGAGCTGCTGGCCCAATTCCTGATGGCCTATCAGGAGGTCCGCGAGCTCAAGCTGAGCGAGGTATGGGCGTTGCCGACCACGCTGCGCGTTGTCTTGATCGAGAACCTTCGGCGTTTGGCCGAGCGGGTAGCAACCAACAAGGCGGCCCGCGAGGTTGCCAACCTGTGCTTTGACCGCGTTGAAAGTTACGACGCGAACAGCTTGGACCAACTGCTGGCTTTGTTGGCGATGCGCGGTGTGGAGCGGGTTTTCCTGGCGCAAATGGCCCAACGCCTGCAAGACCGTCGCACGGCGGGCGAAGATGGCGGGCAGACGCCGATACAGGCCTGGTTGCGTGAAGTGCTGCCCGATGTTGGTGCCGCGCAAATCCAGCAAAGA
>JBBQBG010000155.1:0-9358 GCA_038317285.1 Burkholderiales bacterium
TGGCGCAGTGCCACTTCGGCCTGGCGGCGCAGCGCGTAGTCCAGCGTCTGGGCGCTGACGTTGGGGTTCCCATCGCGGTCACCACCAATCCACTGTCCCATACGCAAAAAGCTGTGCACGGGCTGGTTGGCGCCCAATAACTGCTCCAGGTTGGCATACAGCTTGGGGATTTCACGCAAGAAGGTGGATTCGTAATAGCTGAGCGCATTTTCAACCTCGTCGGCCACGGTGAGCTTGTTGAAGCGCAGCAGCCGGGTTTGCCACAGTTGCATGACGCGGGCGCGCATCTGCGCCTCGTTGGCGGCCAGCTCGCGGGCAGTGAGTGCATCCTTTTTGTTCTCGAAAAAAGCGCCGCGCATCTTGATCTCGTCACGCTCGGTCAGCAAGCGCGCAATGCCGCGTTCGGCGTCCAAAATACTCTTGCGCTGTACTTCGGTTGGGTGGGCGGTCAACACGGGCGACACATAGCTTTGGGCCAGCGTGTTGGAAATCGTCTTTGGAGAAATGCCGGCCCAGCGCAGGCGTGACATGGCAACGTCGATGCTGCCTTCTTGGGTATCACCTGCACGCTCGTGGATGGCGCGGCGACGGATGTGGTGTCGGTCTTCCGCCAGGTTGGCCAGGTGCGAAAAATAGGTGAAGGCACGGATCACGCTAACGGTCTGGTCGCCGCTGAGGCCTTTGAGTAATTTCTTCAGTGCCTTGTCGGCGTCCTGGTCTGCGTCACGCCGGAAAGCCACCGACAGCGTGCGAATTTTTTCGATCAGCTCAAATGCGGCGTCGCCCTCTTGCTCGCGGATTTCGTCGCCCAGTATCCGGCCCAGCAGACGAATGTCTTCAACCAGGGGGCGTTCGTTGTCTTTTGCGCGCTTGGCGGGGGCGGGGGCAGATACATTTTTCATGAGGCCCATGCTAGCATTGCCCACTCGCAATAGATTACAAATAGGTTACGACGAATAGGCCATGCTTGCACACAATTTAACGATAGCCACCCGCGAGAGTCGCTTGGCACTTTGGCAGGCTGAGCATGTGAAAACACTGCTGCAGCAGCAAGGCCACACTGTCACGCTGCTGGGTATGACCACACGCGGTGACCAGATCCTGGACCGCTCGCTCTCCAAGGTCGGCGGCAAGGGCCTTTTTGTCAAAGAGCTGGAGTTGGCGCTGGAGGCTGGCCAGGCTGATCTGGCCGTGCATTCGTTGAAGGACGTTCCCATGGAGTTGCCAGAAGGTTTCAGCCTGGCATGCGTCATGGAGCGTGAAGACCCGCGTGATGCCTGGGTCTCCAGCAAATACGCGTCGCTTGCGGAACTGCCCCAAGGTGCCGTGGTGGGCACATCGAGTCTGCGGCGCATGGCGCTGTTGCGCGCGTTGCGCCCCGATCTCAAAATTGAAGGTTTGCGCGGCAACCTCGATACCCGCCTGAAGAAACTGGACGATGGCATGTACGACGGCATTGTGCTGGCCGCAGCCGGGCTCAAGCGGCTGGGGCTGGCACAGCGCATCCGCGCGACCTTTGAGCCCGAGCAGATGCTGCCAGCGGCGGGGCAGGGTGCATTGGGTATTGAAGTGCGCACCGACCGGGCTGATCTGGCAGGGGTGCTGCAAGTCTTGCTCCATGCTCCGACCTGGCGTGCCGTATCGGCCGAGCGGGCGGTCAGCCGCGTCATGGGTGGAAGCTGCTCCATGCCGTTGGCCGCCTATGCCACGGTTCAAGGCGACTTGTTGAATATTCGCGCCACCTGGGGCGACCCCGAGGGCGTGCTGCCCTTGGTCCATGCACAAGCCCATGGCGCAGCACCCGATGCGGCGTCGGCAACGCTCCTGGGAGAACAGGTCGCCCGCGAATTGCAGGCCAAAGTGCGTTTACAGACCGGTCAGGGGAGCTAGTTTTATGCGTGTCATCGTCACCCGTCCTACTCAGGAAGCCGCGCAGTGGGTCCACGCGTTGTCCGATGCCGGCTTCGGCGCCGTTGCCTTGCCATTGATCGGCGTTCTGCCGCCGCCCGACCCGGCGGCCGTTGCAGCCGCCTGGGCACGCATCGGCGAATTTGATGCGGTGATGTTCGTAAGTGGCAATGCGGTGGACCACTTCTTTGCGTCAAAACCGCCTGCAGCCCCCGTATTTGGTATGCCTGGCGCTATCAATATTAGAGCATTTGTGACTGGCCCGGGCAGTTTGTCTGCATTGAAGCGCGCACAAGTGGATGCCCGTTGTATCGACATGCCCGACCGGGCTGCTGAGCAGTTTGACTCCGAGGCCCTGTGGGCGGTGGTGGCCCAGCGTGTTCAACCGGGTTACCGCGTGTTGATTGTCCGAGGTAGCGCCAGCCAGGATGCGACGGGTGCCACCGCGCCCGCCGACAAGGCTGCGGACGGCGCGGGGCGGGACTGGTTTGCCGAGCAGGTGCGCGCCGCCGGCGGCACTGTGGAATTCGTTGTCTCGTACCAGCGGCGACCACCCGAACTGTCGGACAGCGACCGGGCCATGGTCCGACAAGCTGCGGTCGACGGCTCGGTATGGCTGTTTAGCAGCTCCGAGGCCATTGGCAATTTGGTTGCTGGCTGTGCCGACCAATCGTGGGCGCAGGCCAAAGCGGTGGTGACCCACAGTCGCATCGCGCAGGCCGCCCGCAAGGCCGGATTTTCTGTTGTTTGCGAGTCACGGCCCACGTTGGCCGCTCTGATGGCGTCGATAGAATCGGTGGCATGAACATAGAGCCCAGCCTTACCGCGGCGAGTGCGCCCCTGGAAGGCTCGCCGGTCCCATTGGCGGCCAATTTAACGCCCACGCCAGCTTACACCGTGTCTCAGCGCCTGCAATGGGCCATAGCATTGGTTGCAGTGGTAGCGTTGGGGGTCAGTGGTCTTTTATGGCAAAAGTTGGGCTCCATTCAGGAGCAATTGGCCCGCCAGAGTGCGGATGCCGGAAGCCAGGCCGCCGAGGCACGGGCAACTTCTCGCCATGCGCAAGAGCTGGCGATGGAGACTGCAGCCAAGCTGGCGGTGACTGAAGCGCGGCTCAGCGAAGTGTCGTTACAGCGCACCCAACTGGAAGAGTTGATGCAAAGCCTCTCGCGTTCGCGAGACGAAAACCTGGTGGTCGATATCGAATCAGCATTGCGCTTGGCGCAGCAGCAGGCACAACTGACTGGCAGTGCGGAGCCTTTACTGGCCGCCCTCAAGAGCGCCGAGTTACGTGTGACGCGGGCGGCACAACCGCGTTTGACGCCTTTGCAACGTGCCATTGCACGCGATGTCAGCCGGATAAAGGCCACCGCTTTGGCCGACACACCGGCGCTGTTGGTCAAACTTGACGAATTGGTTCAACTGGCGGATGAGCTGCCGGTGGCCAATGCATTGCCGACCCCCCGGCCCAATGAAACGCTCAAACGCAAGCCGGAAGAAACCGTTGCTACCTGGTGGGTCCGTTTGGGCTTGTTGGTGCGGGACGAGTTGCGCAACTTGGTGCGGGTCAGCCGCATCGAAGAGCCGGAAGCCGCGCTCTTGTCGCCCGAACAATCTTTTTTCTTGCGTGAGAACCTCAAGCTCAAACTGCTCAATGCACGTCTGGGGTTGCTGTCACGCCAAATTGAATCGGTGCGTTCCGACCTGGGCGCAGCCTCTGTTTCGGTGGGCAAATACTTTGACGCTTCCTCGCGCAAAACCCAGGCAGCCAACGCACTGCTGCAGCAGGTGCGTGGTCAGATGAAGGCCCTGGAGCTGCCTCGCGTGGACGAGACCCTCGCGGCGCTGGCAACCGCTGCCGCAGGACGCTGAGCATGCGGGTCGCACTGTGGTTGATGGCCTTGTTTGCAGTTGCGGTGGCCAGCGCCCTGTTCGCTGGTGACAACCATGGAACCGTGACGTTATTCTTTCCGCCGCACCGGGTGGATCTCTCCCTGAACCTGTTTCTGCTACTGCTGGCCGGAAGCTTTTTAACGTTGCACCTGGCCGTGCGCGCGCTGTCGGTGCTGACAAGCATTCCGCTTCAGGCGCGGCACTGGCGTTTGTTGCAAAAGGAGCGCGGTATGCATACCGCCTTGATGGAATCGCTGTCGCACCTGATGGCGGGACGGTTTGTACGGGCGCGCAAGTCGGCGGAGCTGGTTATTTCGTTGGAAGAATCCGTGCAACGCAGCGGTGAACGGGTGGCCTACGGCGCACGCCTGAGAACACTGGCACATGTGCTGGCTGGTGAAAGCGCCCATGCTTTGCAAAACCGCAGCGTGCGCGATGCCCATTTCCAGTTGGCCCTGCAGGAGTGCGAAGGCCGTGATTACCAGGACGCGCGCGAAGGCGTGCAGCTCCGTGGCGCCCAGTGGGCATTGGACGACCGCGATGCGCCAGCGGCCATGCAGTGGTTGGACCAATTGCCCCAGGGCGCAGCGCGCCGGACCCTGGCGTTGCGCCTGCGCTTTCGGGCCGCGCGCCAGACCGGCCAGTTGCCACTGGCGTTGGAGACCGTCCGCTTGCTGACCAAACACCGCGCTTTTTCTGAATCTGCAGGCAAGAGTATTGCGCGCGGCTTGGCAATCGAACTCATCCGCGCGGCGCACGACAACGTGCAAATCCAGCGCGCCTGGGATGCGCTGGACAGCGCGGAGCAGCATGTGCCGGAAGTCGCATTCGAGGCGGCTGAACGCCTGCTGGTCCATGGCGGTGCTGTAACCGTGTCGCGCCAGTGGCTGCTGCCGATCTGGGAAACCATGGCACAACGCTACGACGCGCTAACGCTGGCGCAACGCGTTCGCCTGGCCCGTGTGCTGGAGCGCGGCTTTGCCGCCCCAGACGGCGCACCCGATGCCGCGTGGCTAGGCCGCATAGAGACGGCGCAAATGAGCAACCCCCGCGACGCCGTCCTGCAATACCTTGCCGGGGTAGTTTGTATGCGCTTGAGCCTTTGGGGTAAATCGCAGCAATTGTTCAAGCAGTCACTGGCGATACTGCAAGACTCCGAATTGGCGCGTGACACCTGGCTAGCCTTGGCCTATATGGCCGAACAGCGCCAAGATGAGCAGGCCGCAGGACAGGCCTACCGGGAGGCTGCGAAAAGGTGACGGGCGTGGGTTTCAGGGCTATTATGGGGTCATGGCAACACTTACCGAACACATCATCAAGCTGACCGACCATAGGGATCGGGAGCTTCTGGAGTTGACCCTTTCCAAGGCGCTGATTGACTTGCTGCGCATCGACCGGGTGGTTATTGCACGGGTTGTCAGCGAAGAAGGTATCAAACGATGGCTGGAGGTCGCGTCCCTGGATGTGCGGGGTGGCGGCAAGGTGGTAGACCCGTTGCGGGTGGACTTTGAATCTTTGCGCGAACTGGCCGATGAAAAAGACCGGTTGCGTTGCCTGCAGAGTCGAAGCCTTGTGGAATACGCTTGGGCCGGTGAAGAGGGCCCGCGCGTCAGCTTCATCCCGTTGTATGCCGATACTGCCACCGATGATGAAGGCGTTATCGAGGTGCATTCCGGCTCGCCGCTGAACAAAGGGCAATTGCAAGTCATTGAGGACATGGTCCACGTGTTCCGCAACATGTACAAGTTGCTGGCCTATAGCGACCGCGATGCCTTGACCGGATTGCTTAACCGCAAGTCGCTGGACGACACGTTCTACAGCGCGGTGTTGGAAGAAATGGACCACGGACTGGAGAGTGAAACTGCCATTCTGGAAACTTCTGTATTACCGGTTGCAGAGCGCCGCCACCGCGTGCCGCCTAACTATTGGTTGGGTACGGTCGATGTCGATAATTTTGGCGTCATCAGTGACAGGTGTGGCCATCTGATTGCCGAAGAGGTGCTGCTGCTGGTGGCCCGAATCATGAACAATACTTTTCGCACCTATGACCGAATTTACCGCTTGGGTGGAGAGCAGTTTGCCGTGCTGATGCACTGTCCGGAAGAGGCGCTGGTACTGGCCGCGTTCGAGCGGTTCCGCGCCAATATGGAGAAGTTCAACTTCCCTCAAGTGGGGCGCATCACCGCCTGTGCCGGCTTTACCCGCGTCACCGCCGAAGATTCCCCTAGCACCACACTGGAGCGGGCTGAACGCGCAGTCGATTACGCCCAACGGCATGGACGAAATCAAGTCTTCAGCCATGACGAGATGGTGCGCAAGGGTTTCTTTGGCGATGCCGTAAAGGTGGGCGCTGTCGATTTGTTCTGAGCATTCTGTGGACCCAAAAAAAAAGAGGCCAGTCGGCCTCTTTTTTTTGCTGCAGCAACCCGTTGGTGCCGGAGTCGCGGTGTCGCTTGTAACGCTTGCGTGCGCTTTCGGTCAAGCGGCCGGGGGTTGTTCAAACGGCAGCGTCATATCGCGCAGGTCACGTTTGGTTTCCACCAGGACCAAAGGCCCGTTGTCGATGCTGACCGCCGCTGGCCGTTCGCGGGGTACATGGATGGGCTTGGCCTCGGCCGCGATCGCCGCTTGCACAGCCGCAATCTTGTCCGCGTCCGAGTTGACCCATTGCAGACCCGAGCTTTGTGCCACGTCAACGAGGCTATCGGTTGGCAAAGTGTAGGTCGTTACCTTGGGCATGCGCTCTGCAGCACCTGCTGGCGTGGGGATCGGTGAAGCCACCACAGCAGGACTGGGCGCTGCAACGCGAACCACTTGCGCGGCAACGGGTGCAGGCATTGCTGCTGCGGGGAAGGGCGCTGCGACCTGTGCTGCTTCTGGAGTAACTCCGGTTTTTTCGCCATCGCCATTCAGCATGGGCCGTGCAGCGGTCTGGGCCGGGATACGCAGGTCAGGGCGCTCTTCACGTTCACTGCGTTCACCACGGGGACCGCGTTCACGTCCGTAACGGTCACGCGGGCGCTTCTCGCGGGGTTCACCGCTGTCGTTGTGTGGCGCTTGGGACTGGTCGTTGGCTTGCGCTGATGCTTGACCCTCTGCAACTGTTGCTGCAGCTGCGTTGTTGGCGTCGGCGAGGCCAGGCTGTGTCGGCTGGAAGGTTTCGTCTGTAGCGTTGCTGTTACGACCTTCGCCATCCGGGCGGGGACCGCGTCCATTGCGGCCGCCACGTCCATTACGTCCTTCACGGCCCTCGCGGGGTTCACGGCCTTCACGGGCTTGACCCTCGTTGCGCGTGGCGTTGTCGGTATCACCTTCTACCATGCTATCGCTGCGGGCTTCTGTACGCGGTTGCTCGCTGCGTTCACCCGCTTCGTTGCGTTCGCCGCCACGACCACGGCCGCCGCGCTCACCCCGGTCAGTGCGTGGACCGCGCTCGGGACGGGGCTCCTGGCGATTGGTGTCAGCGCCGCCTTGGGGCTGGCCACCGGCTTGCAGGTTGGCGTCCATAGGCATGGGCTTGCCTTCCGCGTCAAACCGCTCGCGCTGCGTACCGCCTTGGCGATCTCCGCCGCCTGCGCCACGGCCACCGCGTCCACCACGGCTGTTGCGTCCTTCACCACCACGGCCTTCGCCACGTGGGCCACGACCTTCGCCGCGGGGTTCGTTGCGACCTTGGCCTTCAGGACGGCCTTCGCCGGGCTTGCCAGCGTTGCGGTTACCGTCGCGGCCACGGCCGTCACGGGATTCGCGGCCTTCGGGCGATTTGGGCGTCGCGGCTGGTACGGGCTTTACGGCGGGTGCTGGTGGCTCGGCGCCAAATAGACTCTTGATCCAGCCAAAAAAACCTTTTTCAGCGGCGACCACGGGTTTGATTTCGGCTACTGGCGTGGTACGGGCTTGTGCCACCGGCTGCACCGGTGCGACAGGGCGCGGCGCGGCGATGGGGGCAGGTGCGTCTGGCAGCACGCCCTTGATGATGGGCGTTTGCTTGTTGGTCGGTTCCTGCGAGCGGCGGGTCACGCTGGTCGGATCTTCGATCTCGTCAGCCATCTTGTAGCTGGCTTCGATGTTGTCCAGGCGCGGGTCGTCGTGCTTCAGGCGTTCCAGACGGTAGTTCGGTGTTTCCAGTGTCTTGTTGGGCACCAGTAGCACGTTGATGCGCTGCTTGAGCTCAATCTTGGCGACTTCAGAGCGCTTTTCGTTCAGTAAGAACGAAGCAACGTCCACTGGCACCTGGCACAGCACAGAAGCGGTGCTGTCTTTCAGCGACTCTTCCTGGATGATCCGCAGGATTTGCAGCGCGCTGGATTCGGTGTCGCGGATATGGCCGGAACCGCCGCAACGGGGGCAAGGAATGGAGGCGCCTTCTGACAACGCAGGCCGTAACCGTTGCCGGCTCATTTCCATCAGGCCGAATTTCGAGATGGTGCCGAACTGCACGCGGGCGCGGTCCTGGCGCAACGCGTCGCGCAAGCGGTTTTCCACTTCGCGGCGGTTGCGGGATTCTTCCATGTCGATGAAGTCGATGACGATCAGACCACCCAAGTCGCGCAGGCGCATCTGGCGGGCCACTTCGTCGGCGGCTTCCAGGTTGGTGCGGGTAGCAGTCTCTTCGATGTCGCCGCCCTTGATGGCGCGGGCCGAGTTCACGTCCACCGATACCAGCGCTTCGGTGTGGTCGATGACGATGGCACCGCCGGAGGGCAGTTGCACCGTGCGGGCGTAGGCCGATTCGATCTGGTGTTCGATCTGGAAGCGGCTGAACAGTGGCGCGTCGTCACGGTAGCGCTTCACGCGGGCAGCGTGCTCGGGCATCACGTGGGCCATGAACTGCTGGGCCTGTTCGTACACGTCGTCAGTGTCGATCAGGATATCGCCGATGTCGTGGTTGAAGTAGTCGCGGATCGCGCGGATCACCAAAGAAGACTCTTGGTAAATCAGGTAGGCACCCTTGCCGCCCTTGGCTGCGCCGTCGATGGCGGTCCACAGCTTCAAGAGGTAGTTCAAATCCCACTGCAGTTCAGGCGCGCTGCGGCCGATGCCGGCGGTGCGGGCGATGATGGACATGCCATTGGGGTATTCCAACTGGTCCATGTTTTCTTTGAGCTCGGCCCGGTCTTCGCCTTCGATGCGGCGGCTGACGCCACCACCACGGGGGTTATTGGGCATCAGCACCACATAGCGGCCGGCCAACGAGACAAAGGTGGTCAGGGCTGCGCCCTTGTTGCCACGTTCTTCTTTTTCGACCTGGACCAATAGTTCCTGGCCTTCACGGATGGCGTCCTGGATGCGGGCTTGGGAGGCCGAAACGCCTTCCTTGAAATACATCCGCGAGATTTCCTTGAACGGCAGGAAGCCGTGGCGGTCTTCGCCGTAGTCCACGAAACAGGCTTCCAGCGAAGGTTCGACGCGGGTGACGACGGCCTTGTAGATATTGCCCTTGCGCTGTTCGCGCCCTTCGATTTCGATTTCGTAGTCGAGGAGTTTTTGTCCGTCGACAATGGCCAGGCGGCGTTCTTCAGCCTGCGTGGCGTTGATAAGCATCCGTTTCATGGAT
>JBBQBG010000156.1:0-9270 GCA_038317285.1 Burkholderiales bacterium
ATCGCCCAAGGATCTTGAGAAGCCAGTAGCACAGCGCCAGCGCTGGGCCGCATGGCACAGGCCATGACCTGCAGCAGACTGGTCTTGCCGGCACCTGAAGGGCCAATCACCGCAACCTGCTCGCCAGCCGCCACCTGCAGCGTGACATCCTTCAGCGCCGGACGCAGGTGTGCCGCCGACGTCGGGTGGCGGGCACTGCACGACACGAGCGAGACTTGCATGCTGCGCCCTGGATGCTCAGACTCTTGGAATCAGCAAGGGACGACTACTTGATCAGCCCGGCATTGCGGCCCGCCGCCTCAATGCCTTTGTAGTTCTCGGCCTTGGTAGGAATGAAACGGGTGGCGCGTTGCAGCTCTAAAATTTCCTTGCCCTCGGGGGTATCTTTGTTGAGGTCGGTGAAGGCCTTTGATATCTTGTCACGCAAAGCTTGGGGCATGTCCGCGTGCACCGTCCAGTTGTAGTCGTAGTAGGTGGGGGTAGTGAAAAACACGTGCACCTTGGTCGGGTCGACCTTTTTGTCCGCAACGAACTTGTCCCACACCGAGATATTGAGCGCACCAGCGTCGACCTTGCCAGCGGCCACGGCGGCAATGGTGGCATCGTGCGCACCAGAAAACGCCACACGCTTCAAGTCTTTGTCAGGGTCGACCTTGGCCTCCAGCAGAAAGTTACGCGGCATCAGGTGCCCCGAAGTGCTGGACTGCGAACCAAAGCTCAGCGTCTTGCCTTTGAGGTCGGCAAGTGATTTGATAGCGGGGTCAGCGCTGATGAAGACAGAGCGAAACTTCTCATCCTCTTCGCGCTGCACCAGGGGTATGACCTTGCCGCCCGAGCGGTTGAGGGCTTGCACGAACGTGAAACCCCCGAACCAGGCCAGGTCGACTTGCCTGTTGGCCAGTGCCTCGACCGAAGCTGCGTAATCCGTGACGGGTGTGAACTCGACCTTCATACCGAGCCGGGCTTCCAAATACTTCATCAACGGCGCGGCCTTACGCGCCAACTCGGTGGGCGACTCGTCCGGAATGGCGGTGACACGCAGTACGGTCTGCGCCTGCAGCAGTCCCGATAGACAGGCTGCGACGCCAAACGCCAAAAATTTCCATGCACTGCGACGATCCATGACTACTCCATCTTCAATTGGTTGGGGGGAAGCGGCATTAGACCCTGAAATTGCCAGTTTTGCCGCGTGTCAGACCACCGAACGAAATCCAGACAGGATGTCTTGGCGTTCTGGCGTGAAAAAATTTCGGTACTGGGGGTGGGCCATCAACACACTGGTGGCGGAGCTTGCGCCGCGCAAGACCTTGCGGCTGCCAAACCAGGGCTGCGAATAGTCTACATAGGGGTGCGGCGTAAATCCGGGGTACGGTGCGAACGCACTCGCGGTCCACTCCCACACCTCGCCCCAGTGCAGGTGCGGTTGCGTCAACACAGCGCACTCCCACTCTGCTTCATTGGGCAAGCGTCGGCCAGCCCAGGCACACCAGGCTTGGGCGTCATGCCAGCTTAGGTGGTCCGCGGCGGCTTGCGGGTTCAAAGGCTGCCATTGGCCAAAGCGCTCGCATTGCCACTGCCCTTGGTGTTGGCGCAGGTGCGGCGGCGGTGGATGGCGCGTGGCGGCCAACATCGGCAGGTAGCGCGCCCAGGACACGGCACGACTATCGATCCGAAAACCAGGGACTTGTACCAGGTGTGCACCCAATTCATTGTCGAAAGAGAAACCGGGGCCCTGCCAGCCTAGCATCCACTCTTGAGCCGGAACAGTGCATTCGCCATCGTCGGTCGAAGGCGGATTGGCGGTACCGGCTAGCTCATGTGGCAGCGCAACCCCTAATTCTTGCGCCATGAACACGGCAGCCTCGTTGTGCATGGCCTCATGCGCCAATACCAGGCGCCAAAAGTACAAGCCACTGTCGGTCGGCGGGGCCTGCGCCAACAGCGCCAGTGTGTCCTGGAGAACATCCTCCAGGTAGCCAAGGGTCATATCCACGCTGGGCAGTAGCAAGTGCCAGCGCGTGCGGTGTTCGACCAGACTGGAGTTGAAAAGAACATCCGTATTCTTTAGGCGCGAAGCCGTTCGCATCAGGTCTGGATTGCAGGCCGCTCCACGCTCACGCTGGGGGTTGCGCCCTATCCACCACTCTTGAAACCAGGCTAAATGCCCCAGTTCCCACAGCGGTGGGTTGATCGTGGCTCGGAAGGGCACTTGCAGCGTGGGCATGGCACGGACCCACGCATCCAGCAAGCCCAGGGTCCGCTTTCGGGTCGCGCGCAGGGCCAGGGCCAGTTCTTGCGGCGATCCACTACGCACGGCGTTATTGAGGTCAGGATTCAAGCTATAAACGCCCATGGCATTCCATCGTGTGGTTATCGTCAGTCCGGCTCTGGCCGACGCCAACAATGGCAATTGGCAAACCGCGCGCCGTTGGCAGTCGATGCTGGCGAGCCACCATTCTGCCCGCATTGTGCGTAACTGGCCTGATGCAGCGTCATCAGAGGACCAGATCATGCTGGCATTGCACGCACGCAAATCTGCGCCCTCGGTGCAGGCTTGGGCTGCACAACGCGGTCCGCACCGGCTTGCCGTGGTGTTGACGGGCACTGACCTATACCGCGACATCGCCACAGACCCGGATGCGGTGGCCTCATTGGAAATGGCACAACGGCTGGTGGTGCTACAAGACCTGGCCACCGAGGCACTGCCAGAAGCGCACCGTACCAAAGCCCGGGTCATCTACCAGTCCACCGGTTCGCGGCAACCACTTGTTAAAACCACCAGGCATCTTCGCGCGGTGATGGTAGGCCATTTGCGCGACGAGAAAGACCCATTGACGTTTATGGCTGCGGCGCGGCTCGTGAGCGATGTGCCGGGTATCTACCTGGACCACATTGGCGCGCCCTTGGATGCGCTGCTGACACAAGCGGCCCAGGCTACCGCACAAGCCTGCCCCCGCTACCGTTGGTTGGGGCCCTTGCCCCATGCGCATACCTTGGGACACATCCAGCGCGCCCATGTGTTGGTGCATGCCAGCCGTATGGAGGGTGGCGCGCATGTCGTGATGGAGGCTGTGCGCGCCGGCACGCCAGTGTTGGCCTCGCGCATCCCAGGCAATATTGGGATGTTGGGAGCGGACTATGAGGGTTATTTCGAGGGAGGCGATGCAGAGGGATTGGCAGCGTTGCTGAGGCACAGCGAAACGGCACTGCAAATGCAGGCAGCACCATCCCACAATGTCGGCTTCTTGGCGCGTCTAAGGGCCCAATGCGACATGCGTGCACCTTTGTTTGATCCTGAAACCGAGCGCCGGGCTTTGCTGAGTTTGATCGACGAACTGCTCAGCACCTGAGTTCGAAATCCCTGGCGTCGGCGTGGCACGTGGCGGCCACGCGCACCAGATTCTTAAATAACCCGCAGTACAGGTTTGTCGGCAGAGACCACTTGCCCAATCACGCCTACATCGCCAAACCCGTGCCGACTGAAGATGGCCAACACGGCATCCAGTGCAGCCGGGTCGCAGGCCACCAGCAATCCACCGCTGGTCTGCGGGTCGGTCAGCAGCGCCTTGTCGACATCCGAGAAATCGGCTGGCAATTCGACATCTGCACCATATCCCAACCAGTTGCGGCCAGAAGCCCCGGTGATGCTTCCGCGCTCGGCCAGTTCGCGCACGCCCGGTAACAACGGCACGCGCCTCCAGTCGATCTGCATGCCACAGCGCGCGCCACGGGCCATCTCCAGCGCATGGCCCGCCAGACCAAAGCCCGTGACGTCAGTCAGGCCGTGGACTCCCGGCAAGGCTGCCAGATCGGGCCCTGGCGTGTTGAGCTTGGTAGTGTTCTCTATGAACTTGGCGTAACCCGCGTCGCTGAGCTCCCCCTTTTTCAAGGCCGCACTCATCACCCCTACGCCCAGCGGCTTGCCCAGCACCAACACATCGCCAGGGCGGGCGTCGGCGTTGCGCTTCACGCGGCTGGGATGCACCAAGCCCAACACCACCAAGCCGTAGATGGCTTCGACGGAATCAATGGTGTGACCACCCGCAATCGGTATGCCAGCAGCCCGGCAAACCGATGCCCCGCCGTCGAGCACCCGGCCGATAGTGGCAGTCGACAACACATTGATCGGCATGCCCACAAGGGCCAGCGCGAGGATGGGCTTGCCGCCCATGGCATAGACGTCGCTGATGGCGTTGGTGGCGGCGATACGTCCGAAATCAAAAGGGTCGTCCACGATGGGCATGAAAAAATCAGTGGTGGCTATCAATGCCTGTTCGTCATTGAGCTGGTAGACCGCCGCGTCGTCGGCTGTCTCGATACCCACCAGCAACTCCTTGGGGATGGGCATGCCAGCGGTGCTTTTGAGGATTTCGCTCAGAACACCGGGTGCAATCTTGCAGCCGCAACCCCCTCCGTGGGAGAGTGAGGTCAATCGGGGTTCAGCGACGGGGTTTGTTTGGGATTGGTTCATGGTGCATCTGCTGCGTTTTGGGTTCAACGAATGGGGATTCAACCGCGTCTGCCGAGTATCCCACTGAATAGCAATTACAGAATCCTTGCCGGTGTATTGAAGTTGATGACCAGAGCCTGGCACACGGCTCAAAAGTTCAGCACAAAACAAGCTCCCCCCGTGGGCTGCTTCACGTAACGCACCGTGCCCCCCATGCCGTGGATCAGGTTGCGGACCACGGCCAAACCTATGCCGCTGCCGCTTTGCGTGCCTTGGCGCGCGCGGGCGGAAAAAAACGGGGTGAAGATGTCTTGCTCCATGCCGCTGGGCACGCCGGGGCCGTTGTCGCGCACGGCGATGCGCAGGTGGCCACCGCGCACCAGGCGGGCTTGCAGGTGCAGCATTGGCTCCGCCACCGCCTGGGTGGCCTCAGCGGCGTTCTTGATCAGGTTCAGCAGAGCCTGCTCCAGCTGACCGGGGTCGGCCATCAGGCTGATGCTGCTGGGCTCCAGCTCAGAGTGAAAGTAGCCGCCGCGCTGCTTCCATTCCAAACCCACCAGCCGTTCGAGCCGGGCAAACAATGCCGCAATATCCACGGGCTCGGGGTGCGGCTCGGGCCAGTCGCTGACGCGGCGGTAGTCGCCGACAAAGCGCGCCAGCGCCTCGGCGCGGCGCGCCACCGCGTCCAGCGCCAATGCCAGGTCCTGCGCCTGCTCGGGGTCGCCCTGCATGTCCTGTGCGGTGCGCGACAACGAGGCGATGGGCGTCAGCGAGTTCATGATCTCGTGCGTCAGCACATGCACCAATTGGCGCCAGGCCTTCAGTGTCTCGGCTTCCAGCTGCGACTCGATGGGCATCATTGCCAGCAGGCGCATGGGTTGCTGGTGGACCACCAGGTTTTGTATGGCCAGCATGCAACGCTCCACGCCGCGCTCGCTGTCGTAAGAGAACAGGCTCTGGCCGCCATCGTCCGCAGCACCAGCCTGCGCCAGCCGGGCCAGCAGTTCGTCGCGGTCACGCGCGGCGCCGGGGGCCAGCAGGCGGCGTGCGGCGGTATTCAACGCCGTCAGTTGCATGCCCTGCTGCTGCCACAGCGCCACCGGAGCCAAGTCCAGCCGGGTTTCGATGAGCGCCAGTTGCTGCAACGCGACGGCATCGCGCCAGTATTCGGGGCGGTCGCCAGGCTGCGCCGCAGCCGTTGCCGCCCGCATCAGCCGCCCCAGCAAGGCACTGGCCCAGACCAGCATAGCCCCGGCAAACAGCAAGGCCAATACCATCAGGCGCGGGTGTTCGTGCTGCCACCCGGCCACAGCGGCGGCTGCGCAAGCCAGCAGCACAGCGCTCCACCAGCGGCGGGTCAACTGGCGCTGCCGATCGGGTTCTATTCGGCTTGGCGCTTCTGCCGCTACCGCCAGCGCGGCAGGATCAGAGGCCATGTTTTTGCAAACGCCGGTACAGAGCGGCGCGACTCAATCCCAGTACCCGTGCGGCTTGGCTGACATTGCCTTGTGCGGCCTGCATGGCCTCGTCCACAGCGGCGCGTTCGCGCGCACTCAAAGGCAGTAGCACGCCAGGGGCCGTGGCGTCATCGTCGTGGGGCTGCACTGGCAGTGTTGGCGGCGTAACCGCTGCGGTCGCCTCTACGGCCGTCAAGCCCGACAGACCAAAGTCGGCCCACTCCAGAACTGCGCCCTGCGCCAGGATGACCGCGCGCTCGCACGCATGCCGCAGGCTGCGCACATTGCCGAGCCAGCTGTGTGCTTGCAAATCGGCCAGGCAGGCCTCGCTGCAAGCACGCTGCGGTTTGCCATACTGCGCCGCATAGTGGGCCAGGTAGTGATGCAGTAGCAGCGGTATGTCGTCACGCCGTTCACGCAGCGGCGGCACGCGCAGTACGATGGTGTTGAGCCGGAACAGCAGGTCGGGCCGGAAGCGTTGGGCGTCGAACAGCGCCACTTCGTCCAGGTTGGTGGCGCTGATGATGCGCACGTCTATGGGTTGCGGCTTGTCGGCACCCAGCGGCGTTACCTCGCGCCGCTCCAGCGCGGTCAGCAGCTTGGCCTGGCTGGCCAGCGGCAAGTTGGCCACCTCGTCCAGAAACAGGCTGCCGCCCTGCGCCGCCTGGAAGCGCCCCAGCCGCTCGTTGCGTGCATCGGTAAAGCTGCCACGCTTGTGGCCGAACAGCTCGCTCTCCAAGGTGCTGTCGGCCAAGGCGCCCAGGTCTACGGCCAGGAAGGTCTGTCCGGCGCGCTTGGAAAGGGCATGTATCTCGCGTGCCACCAGCTCCTTGCCCGAACCCATTTCGCCCAGCACCAACACATTGGCCTCGGTGGGCGCCACGCTGCGCAGCATGGCGCGCAGCTCGCGCATGGCCGTGGACTCACCCAGCAGTGCCGATGCATAGGCAGTGTCGCCACTTGCTGCGCTGTCGTCGTGTGTGGCGCGGCTGGCCAGCGCGGCGGCCACCGTGGCCACCAGTTTCGGGTTGTCCCAGGGTTTGGTGACGAAGTCGAACGCGCCGGCCTTCAGCGCGGCCACGGCCACATTCACCTCGGCATAGGCTGTCATCATGATGACGGCTGGCGGCTTGGCGCGGCCCAGCGTCGCACGCAACAGCGCCAGACCTTGCGCGCCGTCGGTGCGGCCCGGCAAGAAGTTCATGTCCAGCAGCACGAGATCCACCGCCTCTGCGTCCAGCGCTGGGCCCAGCTCGTCGGGGTGCTGCAACACCCGCACCGGCCCAAACCGGCGTTGCAACAAAAACTTGGCTGCCACGCCAATATCAGGGTCGTCGTCGAGGATCAAAATAGACATGGGCGCGACGATAACACCCCGGCATGGGCGCAAAAACCGCACGCCTGTTCACTTTCGGACACCTGTGCGGTACCCACCCGTTCTGAAGCGAACACCCGGGGTCCCCAGACGGCTAAAAAGCCCTCTTTTTGGCCCGTTTTTAGTTGGCACGCGGCTTGCACTATTGCGAGCATGACCGTTGAACTTCACCGCATTGCGCCCGTATCTGGCGCCGCCATGGACCGCCCCATCACCAAACCCACATTGCCCAAATGGCTGCGTTGGTGCGCCATTGCGCTGGGCCTAGCCGCCGTTGGCACCTTGCTGTATCTCGGCATACCGCGTGGCCTGACGGTGCCCAAAGATGATCTGACTCTTTCCACCGTCAGCGATGGCGAATTTCGCGATGAACTGGTGCTGCGCGCCCAGGTGGAGCCCGCCCACCAGGTGCTGCTGGACGCCACCGACGGTGGCCGCGTGGATGCCGTGCTAGTACGCGACGGCGACATGCTGAAGGCCGGCACGCTGCTGTACCGGCTGTCCAACCCGCAGCGTGAGCAAGAGGTGCTGCAACGCTCGTCCGAAGTGGCGCTTAATTTGGCCAACCTGGCCAGCCAACGCACCGCGCTGGCCAACGCGCGCGCGCTGCAGCGCCGCGACTTGACCAACCTGGTGAACGCCGCCGAGCAAGCGCAAGCCGATCTGGCACGCCAGCAGCATTTGGTCGCGCAGGGCTTTGTATCTGCCGCTGCCGTGGACGACGCACTGCGCAAACGCAATCTGCAAAGCGCCTTGCTGAAGCAAGCCCAAGAAGACGGCGCAACTGAGCTGCGCACCCGCGAACAAGCCGTGACCGAGATGGAGCGCGCGGTGAAGGGCTTGAGCGATGGCCTGTTGGTGGTGCGCCAGGCCGCCGCTGGCTTGTCGGCGCGCGCACCACGCGATGGCCAGCTCAGCGGCTTCTCCTTGCAGGTGGGCGGCTCCGTGAAGCCGGGCGACCGGCTGGGCCGCATTGACGACATCGCCAGCTTCAAGCTGACCGGCAATGTGGACGAATACTACCTGCAGCGCGTGCAAACCGGTCTGGCGGCCAGCCTGGAGACGCCGGGCAAGACGTGGCCCATGAAAGTCTCGCAGCGGCTGCCGCAAGTCAAGGAAGGTCGCTTTGGCGTGGAAATGGAATTCACCGATGGCATGCCCCCCGGCCTGCAAGCCGGTCAAAGCCTGGACGCCCGCATTGTGCTGGGCCAGCCTGGCAAGGCCCGGCTTATCAACGACGGCCCGTTTTATGCTGACACCGGCGGCAACTGGGTGTTTGTGGTGGACGCCGCCGGCAAGACTGCCGAACGCCGCGCAGTGCGCCTGGGCCGCCGCGCAGCAGGCCGCATCGAGGTGCTGGAGGGCTTGGCCCCCGGGGAGCGCGTCATCACATCCAAGGTGCGCCAGTTTGGCGACGCCACGGTACTGAATATCAAGAGCTGAACTTCACCCATTTTTTCCTGAAAGCCACCCATGATCAAACTGAAAAAACTGAGCAAGCTGCACCGCAACAGCGAGGTGGAAACCACCGCACTGAACCAGATCGACCTCGAAATCGAGGCGGGTGAATACCTGGCCATCACCGGCCCGTCCGGTTGCGGCAAGTCCAGCCTGCTGAGCATTTTGGGCCTGCTGGATGCGCCCTCCAGCGGCGAGCACTGGTTCGACGGTCAAAACATTACCGGCTGGAATGAACGCCAGTTGAGCCGACTGCGCCGCGGCCGCATCGGCTTTGTGTTCCAGAGTTTCAATTTGATCGATGACCTGTCGGTGCGCGAGAACATCGAACTGGCGCTGGAATACGGCGAGGTGCCCAAGGAGGAACACGCCCAGCGCGTGAACGATGCGATGAAGCGCCTGGGCATAGACCACCGCGCCAATCACCGGCCTTCACAGCTGTCCGGCGGGCAGCAACAGCGTGTCGCCATCGCGCGTGCCATCGTGTCGCGTCCGGCCCTGCTGCTGGCCGACGAGCCCACCGGCAACCT
>JBBQBG010000157.1:0-9250 GCA_038317285.1 Burkholderiales bacterium
AGCCCAGAAGCTGCCAGGGTTTTGCACCCGCCTTTCCAAGCGCAGGTCGCGCAGCAGCCACCCGGATAGCAGCATGGCCAACATCGGCAACCACAGACCCAACTCCAGCTTCCAGGCCATCAAGCCGCCTGCCAGGGCTGGACCCAGCACGGCAAACACCTGGCCCACCACCGTCAACTGGGCCGTCGCCGGCAGTAGCAGTTCGGCGGGTAATATTTCCTTGAGCATGCCCATGCGGCAAATGGCATACAGGTAGTTCAGCGTCATCATCACAAAGGCTGTTGCAAAGAAGAACGGCAAGGCCGCTGCGCCCTGTTGCAGCATGAGGGCCTGCGCGCCCATCAATACGACCATGCCCGCAATCGCCAGGCGCGCCCAGCGGCCTCGGTCTATGCGGTCCACCCACACGCCAATGAACATGGCCAGTAGCAGATTGGGCAACAACTCCACCGCCCGCATCGCCGTCATGGCCGCGGCCGAGCGCGTCAGCTCGTACAAGATCAATGGCATGCCCAACTGGTAGATTTGCGAGCCCAGTGTGAAACTGGTGGTGGATGCAAACAGCCTGCGGAACTGGCCGTGGCTCCACAACGAAGTGTTCACCACCGCGACCCTTAGGGTTTGACAAACTTCAGCACAAATTCGTCCTTCGGTTGGGCCGGATCGGGGGTATTTTTGTCGCGCGGGTCGGCCGGGTTGCGCAGGAAGTCGCCATGGGCCAGCAGTTTGAAGCCAGCTGCTTCTACCTCTTTGCGCACAAAGTCCTCTTCCACACGGTGCAGCGTGCCCGCCTCCGAGATACCGGTGCCTGAGCGCCCGGCATGGTCGGCAATGACGTAGATGCCACCAGGCTTGAGCCCCGCAAAGATCGCCGCATTCATGCGGGCACGGTCGGTGCCCATATGGCCCAGGTCGTGGTAGTTGAACATCAGCGTGACAAGATCCAGGCCGCCCACCAATTCCGGCGGCACTGGGTCTTCAAACTGCCGCACCACGGCAAACAGGTTAGGCAGGTTGGCGGTCTTGGCGCGATCGGCCAAGGCCTGAGCCGAGGTTCTGCGCACGGCAGGCGGTGTGGGTACCACGGGCGCGGGTGACACCAATTGGGGCGAGGCATTGCCTTCAGGTGCTAGGGTAGGTCTGGGTGGTGCATCGGGTGCACGCGGTGGCTGGCTTTGGCCGTAGGCCCGGCCGGTAGGTCCGACAGCTCGCGCCAACAATTCAGTGGTGTAGCCTCCACCCGCGCTTACATCCAGAACCGCCATACCCGGACGCGCTGCGACAAAGGCCAAGAACGGCTCCGGCTTGCGCCGCTTGTCGTTGACCCGGTCGGTGGCACTGCGGTCTGGGCTGGCCACGATCTCGGCAATGCGTTGAGGGCTCAGGTCCATTGGGGGCTGTGCCGGTGACGGGGATGGAGGAAACGCACTGCAGGCCCCCAGGCTCAACATTGCGGCCACCACACAACAGGCCGTGGAAGCCGATGCGTAAAGGGCCCGTAAACGGGGTTTCGGGGTCAATCGTGTCATGGCAAAGTTTCCTTACAAACCGGTAGCCAACGAGTGTATCCATAGCGGTTTTGAGGGCAGAGGCGACTCCCAAGGTTTTCACGCCGGCGTTCTTTCTCACTACACCCGAGATCAACGGGTAAGCTTGGCTGGATAAGAATATATCCGTTAGCGACAAACCGATGAAGGAGCCCACCTTGAATGCGCAAACCAGACTGAGCACCACAGCATTTGCCAACAAGGGTTTTTGCGCATGGGCAAATGCGGGCGCTGTGTAAAGACTACTTGGAGCGCAAATGGCATTTGATGTTTTCAACTGGCAGCGCCGGTCTGCGTTGTTTGACGCAGCCTGTGAGGTGCCGCTACCCGCACGCGCGGCATGGCTGGCCGCACTGCAACAGCGGGAACCTCAGCATTCGGCCGCCATCCAGAAAATGTTGGCCGAATATGACCAAAGCGCTGCGCAAAACACCGAAGGCGAAGATGCGGGTGGTGCAAAGCCCAGCTTGTTGGGGTTCGGCTCCCGCGCTTTTGAAGCCGGGCTCGAAGCGGCCACAGCAGACGCCCCCGGCCTAATCCTGCACGCTGGCGACAGGGTCGGCGCATGGCAGCTGGTTCGCAAAATCGGTGAAGGGGGTATGGGGGCTGTCTGGCTTGCCGGCCGCCACGACGGGCACTTTGAAGGCCATGCCGCCATCAAGTTCTTGCGCACCGGGCTTGGCAAGAGCGAAGTGGTGCAGCGGTTCCTGCGCGAGCGGCGCCTGCTGGCCCGCCTGACGCACGGCGGCATTGCCCGCATGCTGGATGCGGGTGCCCATGCGGGCGAGCCGTATCTGGTAATGGAATACATCCAGGGCGAACCCATCACCACGTGGGCCGCGCAACACGCGCCGCGTGTTGCAGACCGTGTTGCCTTGTTGCTCAAAGTATGCCGGGCGATTGAATACGCACACGGCCAGCTTATTGTCCACCGAGACTTGAAGCCATCCAATGTCCTGGTCAGCACCAGCGGCGAGCCCAGCCTGCTGGACTTTGGCATTGCCAAGTTGATAGACGATGAAGGCGAAGACTACGGCACTGCGCTCACCCGCATGACGGGGCGCGGCTACACCCTGGGCTACTGCGCGCCAGAGCAAATATCGGGGGAACCAACCGGCGTGGCCGCCGACGTGTTCTCAGTCGGCGTGTTGCTGTTTGAGCTGCTGACCGGCATGCTGCCCTATCGCCCCGCGCATGGGGGCCGCGCCGCGCTGGAGCACGCCATTGTGCACACCGACGCGATGCGCCTGAGCAAAGCCTTGGACACTACCCCCGCTACCCAAGGACGGCGCCCGGTCGACGCAGACAACGCCCGTGGTGACCTGGATGCGATCGTGGGCAAAGCCCTGCGCAGGAACCCCGCAGACCGCTATGCCACCATGGGTGCACTGGCTAGTGACCTGAGCCGCTGGATCAACAGGCTGCCAGTGCGGGCGCACAACGGCAACTGGCAGTACAAAACCTTGCTGTGGTTCAAGCGCAATCGCACGCTGGCCAGCGTCATTAGCCTGGCGTTTATTGCAGTCAGTGCGGGCATGGTGACAGCCTTGTGGCAAGCGGGCCGTGCGAACGATGAAGCCCAGCGCGCCAGCACCGAAGCACGGCGCGCCGATGTTGAAAAAACAGCCGCCATCGAACAACGCCGCCGCGCCGAAACAGCCACCGCCCAGGCTACAGCCGCACTGGCCGAGAGCGAGCAAGCCAAAGGGGCTGCGCTACGCGCGCAAAAGCAAGCCAGCGACAACGCACTGCAGTCCCGTCAAGCCCAGGCTCAGGCCACAGAGTCCGGGCGCAAAGCCCAAGCGGCAGCCACCAAAGCCCAGGCGGTCAACCAATACCTGGTAACACTCTTTGAAAGTGCCGACCCCGAGCACACCAAGGGCGAAAAACTTACCGCCCGTGAAGTGCTGGACACCGGCAGCAAATCTTTGGCCATGCAGTTTGCCAAAGATCCCGAAACCCTGGCCGAATTGCAAGCCGTGCTGGGGCAAACCTATGTGGGTTTGTCGCTGCCGCAAACAGCCATTCCCCTGCTGACGGCGGCGGCGGCATTTGTGGAAAGCAAATTTGGTGCACGCTCGGTACAGCACGCGCGCATTGTTCACACGCTGGCCCGCGCCGAAATGGAGGCTGAAATATTTCCGGACTCCGAAAAGCACTATCGGTTGTCGTTAGATGTTCTGGAGCCTGTGGACGGCATTGCCAGTGAAAGCATCGTTATCGGCAAAATCAACCTGGCCTACGCCCTGCAAAAGCAAGGCCAGTTTGCGAAAATTGAACCGCTGCTAGCGCCCGTGCGCGCGGCCATCATCGCCCAGCGCGGTGAAAAAGATTGGTTGTTTGCAGAAATCGAAAACTCCCGCGCAGTTGCGATGGCGGCCCAAGGCAAGATTCAGGACGAGCAGGCCATATTGCGCAGCATCGAACCACTGCTGGCGAACCCGCCCCCCAGCAAGCGATCGGACGCGCTCACCATCCGCAATAACCTGGCCGTATCCATTGCCCGAGGCGGCAACCTGGCCGAGGCCATACCGCGTGTGGACGGCGTGGTGGCGGGCTACATAGCCCTCTTGGGACCAGAGGCTGAGCTCACCATGAAGGTGATGTGGTTTGCAGGTGATCTGCGCCGCCAGGCAGGCCAGTACGCCGATTGCGCATCCATGTACGAACGGCTTGGCGAATTGCGTGCACGCATCACAGGTCCAACACACCCGCTGACCGTAGACGTGTTGTCTAAAGTTGCCGTGTGCGCGCAAATGGCGGGCAATACGCCACTGGCCACCCAGTACGGTGCACGCGCTTTGGCGGCCCTGCCGCAGACGGACGAGCCGCCGCAGCGCACCGTGCTGCGCACGCTACTGTCACTACAGTTCGTGGCACTGGACCGTGCAGACGCCCCGCCACTGCCCGCGCTGCTGCCACGCGCCAGGGCGCTGGCCCGCGCTATCAACCTGGCCCCGGCCACGCCCGAAGCATTGTGGATAGCCGCCATCGAAGCCTGCGCCGCAGCGCGGGCGGGCAATACCCAGGCCGCCTTGCAAGCCATGGATACCGCACTGACCAAGGCACCAGCATTTGTCAATTTGCCCACTGCCAAATCGCTACACGCATACCTACTGGCACTAGACGGCCAAACCGACGCGGCGCGCGCAGAATTGATGGCAAGCCTGAAGCTGGCCAAGCTGCGCTTCCCGGACAGCCACTCACTGTTTCGCGTGCTGGAGTATGTGGACGGCATTACCGCCCGCCCTAACGACCAGACCGAGGCGCTGCGCACGCTGGAAGCCAACGCAGGGCGCAAGGCGCGCATTCCGCTGGCACCCAATTGGTTTGGGTTGTGATGCGACCGATCTCTGTCAAAACCGAAGAGGCTACAGGCCCAGGGCACCCAAACCGGGGTGTTCGTCCGGCCTGCGACCCAGTGGCCAGAAGAATTTGCGTTCGCTCTCCTTGATCGGCAAGTCATTGATGCTGGCAAAGCGCCGAGTCATGAATCCCTGGTCATTGAACTCCCAGTTTTCGTTGCCGTAGGAGCGAAACCACTGGCCGGAGTCGTCGTGGCATTCGTAGGCAAAGCGCACCGCGATGCGGTTGCCGCCAAAAGCCCATAGCTCCTTGATCAGACGGTATTCCAGCTCGCGCGTCCATTTGCGCGCCAACAGCGCGTGCACCTGTGCACGCCCAACCGGGAACTCTGCCCGGTTGCGCCACTGCGTGTCTTCGGTGTAGACCAGCACGACGCGGTCCGGGTCACGCGTGTTCCAGGCGTCTTCGGCCATGCGCACCTTGGTGGTGGCGGTGTCCTGGTTAAAGGGCGGGAGTGGTGGCTTGGTTTCCAAAATGCATCCTAAGTGAATGAAATAACGTAGACAGACTTGTCTACATACGTGCATTCTATGCAATGTGGACAGATCTGTCTACAATGCGCTCATGCAAGCTTCACCGCCTCTCTCTGCACAGGCATCCAGCCCGCGCGAACGCATTCTGCTGACGGCCCTTGACCTGTTTTACCGCGAAGGCATACGCGCCACCGGCATTGACCGGGTGATTGCAGAATCCGGCGTGGCCAAGGTAACCTTTTACCGCCACTTTCCCAGCAAGAATGACCTGATCTGTGAGTTTTTGGAGTACCGCCACTTGCAATGGATGGCTTGGTTTACTGATGCGTTGGCACGGCATGGCGGTGACGCCAATGCGCTCTGCCCTGCCCTGGCGGAATGGTTTCAGGACGCCGGTTTTCGGGGCTGCGCCTTCATCAACAGCGTCGCAGAACTGGGGACCGCTCTGCCCGCAGTTGTGGCCATCAGCCGGCGGCACAAGCAAGACCTGGCCAATGCCATCGCAGGGCTGATGCCACATTCTCGGTTCAGCAAGCGCGATGGTCAGGATTTGGCACTGGCGGTCGACGGTGCAATCACGCGGGCACAAGCCGATGCGGCGCCGGACGCGGCCCTCGCGTCGTTGAAGCGGATTCAAAAGGCTTTGCGCCGCACCACGAAGCCTACGCCGGGCCAGCCTGCGCGTCGCCTGGGCAAAAAAATTGCTCCTGGTGCCTAAGCACCGGAGCAACCCTAGATGTGGTGAAACAAAGAACTACAAAACTTCAAAAATCCCCGCAGCGCCCATGCCGCCGCCAATACACATGGTCACGCAGACGCGCTTGGCGCCGCGGCGCTTGCCTTCGATCAGTGCGTGGCCGGTCAGGCGTTGGCCGCTGACGCCGTAGGGGTGACCCACGGCGATGGCGCCACCGTTGACGTTGAGCTTGTCGGCAGGGATGCCCAGCTTGTCACGACAGTAGAGAACCTGTACCGCAAATGCTTCGTTCAATTCCCACAAATCAATGTCGCTGACTTTCAAACCCAAACGTGCCAGCACCTTGGGGATCGCGAACACAGGGCCAATGCCCATTTCATCCGGCTCGCAACCCGCTACGGCAAAGCCCAGAAAACGGCCCAGCGGCTTCAAACCCTTTTGTTCAACCAACTTTTCATGCATCACTACCACGGCACCGCCGCCATCGGAGAACTGGCTAGCATTGCCGGCTGTGATCAAGCCACCAGGGACGGCGGAACGCAGGCCCTTGATGCCGTCATACGTGGTGCCGGCACGGATGCCTTCGTCATCGCTGACGGTGACCTGTTTGGTCATCAGGCCCATGACCTTGTCGGCCACACCCATGGTGACGGTGATCGGAGCAATCTCGGCCTTGAACAACCCTGCCTCCAACGCGGCCGAAGCCTTTTGCTGGCTCGCCGCGCCGTATTCGTCCATCGCTTCGCGGCTGATGTTGTAGCGCTTGGCCACGTTTTCAGCCGTTTGCAGCATGTTCCAGTAGATCTCGGGCTTGTTTTTGACCAACCAGGGGTCGGCCATCATGTGGGTGTTCATCTCCTGTTGCACGCAGGAGATGGCTTCTACACCGCCAGCCACATAAATGTCGCCCTCATTGGCAATGATGCGCTGAGCGGCCGTGGCAATGGTTTGCAGACCCGACGAGCAGAAGCGGTTGATGGTCATGCCCGATACGGTGACGGGGCAGCCTGCGCGCAATGCGGCTTGGCGGGCGATGTTGGCGCCGGTCGCGCCTTCGGGTGTAGCGCAGCCCATGATGACGTCGTCCACTTCACCGGCTTCGATACCAGCGCGTTGGATCGCGTGCTCCACGGCGTGGCCACCCAATGTGGCGCCATGCGTCATGTTGAAAGAACCCTTCCAGCTCTTAGCCAAAGGAGTGCGTGCGGTCGATACGATGAGTGCGGAAGTCATGTTGGATTCCTTTGAAAATTGATGTTTATTGGGGCTGCGCGGCCCGGGCGGCCTCACTCAGCAGTCGGTGGTAGAAACGGATCGCGTCTGCGTAATGTTTGGTGTTGAGGCGTTCGTTGGTGCCGTGAAAGCGTTTGAGGTCTTCGGAGTTGGCGCGTATGGGTGAAAACTTGAAAATGTGGTCGCTGATGGCACCGTAGTGGATGGAATCGGTTGCCGCGACCATCAGCCCGGGTGCCACCAACGCATCGGGAAACACTTCGCGCACAGTCTTGTTGAGTAATTTATATTGCGCAGAGTCGGTAGGTGCCACCTTGGACGCGTTCACTGCACCGGGCAGCGCAAACAGCTCGAACTTGTCGGCTCCCACGACGGCGGTGACCTCTTGGCGCACATGCTCCATGACCTGCTCTTTGGTGTCACCCGGCAGGATGCGGAAGTTGACCGTGGCTTCGGCTCGGCCAGGCACCACGTTTTCCTTGTTGCCTGCATTGACGATGGTGAGCGCTGTGGTCGTGCGCATCATGGCATTGGTGCTGGGCGCGCCTTCCAATTGCTTTTGCACAACCGGGCCAAACAGCCACAGGTTGGATAGCGCAACACGGGAGAAGCCGCCCATTTCAGGCGCCATGGTGTCAAACATTTCGCCAGCCACACCGCGAATACCGCCGGGCAGTTGCGCGTCGTCCAGGCGTTTGAGTGCAGCACTCATCATGGCGATGGCACTGCTGCCTTTTTTGGGCGGCATGGACGAGTGGCCGGGAGTGGCCGACATCTTAAGCACCACCGACATATAGCCTTTTTCGGCGACCCCGATCAGTGCCGTGGGCTTGGCGATGCCAGGCATAACGCCTTCCAGCACCAGCAGACCCTCGTCGATGACAAAGCCCAGATGCACCTTTCGCTCGGCCAGCACCGCCGCGATCTTTGCAGCACCGCGGGTGCCACTGACCTCTTCGTCAGCACCAAAAGCGAAGTACACCGTGCGTTCGGGCTTGTAGCCAGCGGTCAGCAGCATTTCTACCGCTTCGAACTGAGACATCAGATTGCCCTTGTCATCCCACGAGCCGCGTCCCCATACAAAACCGTGTTTGACTTCGCCGGAGAATGGCGGCACAGTCCAATCCCCCTCAGTACCTGGCGCAACCGGTACCACATCTTGGTGGGCCAAAAAAAGAATCGGCTCCGCCTTGGGATTGCTACCTTCCCACGTGTACAGCAGGCTCAAATCCGCGACCACTTCACGCTTGAGCGTGGCATGAACTTTGGGGAATTTGATTTGCAGCAGCGCATGGAGTTGCTTGAACTGGTCGGAGTTCAGCGTAGCGTCCTCACGCGAGGAGATGGTGCGCAAGCGCACCGCCTCCCCCAAACGCGCGGCAGCCGCCGCCTCGTCCACTGGCAGCACCGCAAGCGCCTCCACCTGCATCTGGCGTGAACCTTTGCGCAGCGTGTTGATGGTCACCGCGGCTGCCAACAGCAGCACGATGGCAAGCACGCCCAAAAGAATCCTTTTGATCACAAAGGCTCCTTAGTTGAAGGACTTCCCTTCAGCCGCCAGCTTGGCCAATAGGGGCGCCGGCTTCCAGAACTTGGCGTCATCCATCGGGTTTTGTGCAAAGCGGTTCATGGCCTGCACCACGTTGAACAAGCCCACTTGGTCGGCGTAGTTCATCGGTCCACCGCGGTGTGCCGGGAAGCCATAGCCAAAGATGTAGACGATATCGATATCGCTGGCCTTGTTGGCAATGCCCTCTTCCAAAATGTGGGCCGCTTCGTTGACCAGGCTGAACACCAGGCGTTGTACGATTTCTTCGTCCGAAATCTTGCGGGGGGTGATGCCCAGCGCCTTGCGGTGCTCTTCGATCATGGCTACCACTTCGGCATTGGGAATAGCGTCGCGCTTGCCGGGTACGTAGTCATACCAGCCCGCG
>JBBQBG010000158.1:0-9207 GCA_038317285.1 Burkholderiales bacterium
CCCGCTTTACTTCGCAACCAGTGCGCTGCTTCCTTGACGCGAAGATGTCCAATGGGATTGCCAGCACCGGCCAACAGCAAAGACCAGTCGCCCGATTCGTCCAGCGTCTCTGGCAGTCCGAGTTGGCGCAGTAGCTCTTTGCGTCCGTAGCCTTGCGGGAGCATGTCCACCAGAAAGACTGGCCAGTGCGGCAACTCCATCGGTTCCAGCGACACAGGAAATGCGCTGCACAGGGCCCAAGCGTCACGCTTGCTGTCGTGGTTGATGGCCCATTGAACGCCGTACCCCGAGTAGGTTTTAGCTCGCCATCCCGCCACCTTGGGGCCGAACAAACTGACGCTGGCGACTTCGGTCCAACGGCCTTGTGCAAACAGTTCGATAGTGCAGGATTCTTTCATTACGGCAGAAATATATCAAAATCGCGACCAAGTATCCACTTAATTTTGATATTTTTCTGCACTACTGCTAAGAAAGCAATACGCGACCACCAAGTCGGGTCGTTTACTGGTTTTTACCCAGCGCATCCCAAAAGAACGCAAACCGCAGCGCTTGCAACTGCGCGCGCTGCGCGTTGTCGGCCGCGCCGCCATGGCCGCCTTCCATGTTCTCGTAGTACAGCACGTCTTGGTGGCCCTGCTCCAGCATGCGGGCCACCATCTTGCGGGCGTGGGCGGGGTGCACGCGGTCGTCGCGGGTAGAGGTGGTGAACAACACCTTGGGGTAGTGCACACCTGGTTTGACGTTTTGGTAGGGGCTGTATTGGCTGATCTAGGCCCATTCCTCGGCCACGTCGGGGTCGCCGTACTCGGCCATCCAGCTGTTGCCCGCCAGCAGCATGTGGTAGCGCCGCATGTCCAGCAGCGGCACGCTGCAGACCACGGCGCCGAACAGTTCGGGGCGTTGCACCATGACGGCGCCGACCAGCAGGCCACCGTTGCTGCCGCCATAGATGCCCAGGTGTTTGGCGCTGGTGATCTTGCGGGCGATCAGGTCTTCGGCCACGGCGGCGAAATCGTCATAGCTGCGCTGCTTGTTGGCCTTGGTGGCGGAGGTGTGCCAAGTGGGGCCAAACTCGCCGCCGCCGCGGATATTGGCCACCACCAACACGCCGCCCTTTGCATGCCAGGCCACACCGTATTCGCCGCTGTAGCGCGGCAGCTCCGATATCTGGTAGCCGCCGTAGCCGTAGAGGATGGTGGGGTTGGTGCCATCGGCCTTGGCGCCCTTGGGCCACACCACAAAGTACGGAATCTTGGTGCCGTCATTGCTGGTGGCGAATTGCTGCTCAGCTCGCATGCCGTCTGCGTCGTAGAACTTTGGGCGGCTCTTGAGTGGCACGCGCTTGTCGCTGCCTACCTCGCCTAGGTAGAGGCTGTCGGGCGTCATGAAGTCGGCGTAGTTCAGGAAGTAGCTGTTGGCCAGTGGGTCATTCTTCACAAATGCGTCGTGCAGACTGCCCACGCTCAGCGTGCCGGGAAAGGGCGCTTCCACCGCGCGCCGCAGCCAATGGCCTTTTTGGTAGCTGAGCTCTTCGATGCGGCCGGCCACGTTGTCCAGGATACTGAGCAGCAGATGGTCGCGCGTCATGCTGATGCCGCCACGGGCAATGGAGCGCGTGGCCGTGGGTTCGAACAACACGTCGAAATGTCTGTCGCCCTTCAACCAGGCGTCGAATTTGATACCGAGCAACGCACCGGCTTTGTAGGTTGTGCCGCCCACGGTGTAGTCGCTGCGCAGTTGCAAGAATGCCCAGTCGCGCTGCCACGTCAGTGTGGCGTCGGATGGTTTGTCCAGCCGCTTCAGCGTGCTGCCCTGCAGCAGGAATTCCTCGCTGTTGAAGAAGTCGGTGGCGCGGCCCACGACAACGCGCTCAAAGCCGGGCGTGCGGTCTACGGCCGTCGACACAGACACATCGCTCTCTTGCGCCTCATACACGGTGCGGGCACGGGCCAGCGGCGTGCCGCGCTTCCATTCCTTGACGGTGCGGGCGTAGCCGCTCTTGGTCATGGAGCCAGGGCCAAAGTCGGTGGACACCAGCACGGTGTTCGCATCAATCCAATCGATCTGGGACTTGGCCTCGGGCAGCGCAAAGCCGTCTTTGACGAAGCTACGGGTGGTCAGGTCATACTCGCGCACGACGGTGGCATCGGCGCCACCTCGGGACAATGAAATCAGGCATCGGTTGTAGGCAGGTGCAAAGCATTCCGCACCACCCCAAACCCAGTTTTCGTTCTCAGCCTTGGCCAGTGCATCGATGTCGATCAGCGTTTCCCACTGGGGCTGGGCCTTGCGGTACTCGGCCAGCGTGGTGCGGCGCCACAGTCCGCGCTTGTTGTTGGCGTCTTTCCAAAGGTTCCAAAGATGGTCCCCACGGCGCTTCACGTAAGGAATCTGGTCGCGGTTGTCCAACACCTCCAGCAATTTGCCACGGGTCTGTGCGAAGCCGGGTACGGCCTCAAGCACGCTCTGGGATTGTGCATTGCGTTCGCGCGCCCAGTCCAAGGCGCGTTCGCCCTGCACATCTTCAAGCCAGAGGTAGGGGTCGTCATTTGGGGACACAGTTTGGGCTCCGATAGAGGGGGATGTTGCTGCGCCCATGCACAGGAAAAAACTGGTGGCTACTGACGCGAGATACCGCATGAACGCTCCTTGATCGAAGCGTGGATCATAGTGGGCGTGCGATACTTAAAATACAGCAAGGCACAGAAGATCAAACATGGCGAACTTTGGCAAGACAGGAGTAGCGGCGACGATCACCGATGTGGCCGAACAATCGGGCGTTTCGATCAAGACCGTGTCACGCGTGATCAATCACGAATCGGGCGTACACCCCTCTACGCGCGAGCACGTGCTCAAGGTGGTTGCCGCGTTGAAGTATCGGCCCAAGCTTTCGGCCCGCAGTCTGGCAGGGGCGCGTTCGTTTCTTATCGGGCTGCTGTATTACGACCCGAGCGCAGCTTTTGTCGGCGATGTGCAGCAGGGCGCTACCTTGCGCTGCCGCGAGGCGGGCTACCACTTGGTTGTCGAATCGTTGCATAACGACGCGCCCGATCTGGCCCAACAAGTTGCGCGCATGGTGAGCGCCCTGCAACCCGATGGCATGATCCTGACGCCGCCTTTGTGCGACAACCCAGCGGTGCTGAAGGCGCTGCGCGAGAACCAGACCCCGTGTGTGCTGATGTCGCCAGCGCGCGATGTCAAGGGCATGCCCAGTGTCCGCATGGACGATACCAAAGCGGCCGAGGAGATGACAACCCTTTTGATCGGGCTGGGACACGAGCGCATTGCGTTCATCAATGGCCCGCCCGACCAGGCGGCTTCTGGTCTGCGTTACCAAGGTTATGTACGGGCCATGCAGTCCCACGGGCTGACGGTGGATCCGGCGTATGTGTGCAGCGGTGATTTCGTCTTTCAGTCAGGCGTGGATGCTGCACAGTTACTCTTGGGCCGCCGCGTACGACCCACAGCAGTATTCGCCGGGAATGACGACATGGCCCTGGGTGTACTTGCCGCAGCCACACGGCTGGGCCTGGCGGTGCCCAGCCAACTGGCTATCGCCGGTTTTGACGACTCGCCGGCGGCCCGCTTGGTTTGGCCGGCACTGACCACGGTGCGCCAGCCCAAGAACGAGATGGCGCGTGTAGCCGTAGAGATGCTCATAGCTGCCAACCGCAGCGACGCACCCGAAGTGCCCGAAGACAAACTGCATAGGGTGCTACCCCATGAGTTGGTGGTGCGTGATTCCACCAGCAGCCCTGCGTCCAAGGCAGGCGGTCGGAGCAAGCGGGCAGCCTAGCGCGCGCACATTGCGTCGACCAGCGCCCGGTGTGTGGGCAAATCGGCCACGGCGTGCTGGGCCATCTTCTGGATCATCGCAAACTCCTCGCGCGCCTCGGCCATCCGGGGATAGGCAGCCGTGCTGTGGCCAAGGTCCGTCTTGAACTCCATGCCGTACAACACATACTGCCAGCTAGACGGTGGGTACATCTCCAGATCGGTGACGAAGTCCAGGCGATGCGGGGGGCGGCAGCGCCACATGCTGAGTTGTTCACGCAATGTGTCAGAGATCGAGCCTGGCGCGGTGTTGTCATGCCAAAAGGCATGGTCTTTGCGTTGCGTCAGGCAGTAGTGCATCTTGACAAAATCGGCCACCCGCTCGTAGCGCTGACGCATGAAGCTGTTGAAGTGTTTCGCCACAGGCTCCATGTGACCGTCTTTGGGAAACAGAAAGGCTATGAGGTAGGCGGCGGTTTCGATCAAGCCGATGCCCGAGGCCTCTAGTGGCTCGATGAAGCCGCCCGAGAGACCGACCGCGACGCAGTTCTTGATCCAATGCGTTTCGCGATAGCCCACGTCGAGCTTGAGCATGCGGGGTGTCAAATCGTCTGCAGCTGCTCCAATGTGTGCGCGCAAAACGGCCTCGGCACGGGCGTCATCCGTGTGACGGCTGGAGTAGACGTAGCCCACGCCTCGGCGCTGGTGCAAGCCGATATCCCAGGTCCAACCGGCTTCGTGGGCAGTGGATATGGTGTAAGAGGCAATGGGTGCATCGGCCTGTGGATAGGGCACTTGCATCGCCAGGGCGCGGTCTACAAATAGGCTGTCACGCAGGCTGTGAAACGGCGAGCCCATGGCCTTGCCGAGCAGCTCGGCGCGAAAGCCGGTGCAGTCGATAAACAGGTCGGCGTGCAAGGCGCCCCACTCGGGCGTGACTACCGATTCAATGGCCCCATGCGCGTCGAGGGTGACGCGGTCTACGGTGCCAATGCGGTGTTGCACACCCAATGACTTGGCGTGCCGCGCCAATAGCCCTGCGAACTTGCCCGCATCAAAATGGTAGGCGTAATTCATTGGCCCAAGGTAATCACCATCGGTCAGGCGCTTCGGTCCGTGGCGCGCATCGGCGACCCGCTTCTGCATGGTCAAAGCCTCTGCAAAGGCTACATCTTTGCCGGCCATACCCAGCAACCAATACGGTAAGAGTTCTGGCCCGCCTTGCCTCTGACTGGGCTGGCTAAATGGATGGAAGTAGTGCGATGACCCGGCTGCCCCTGGGGCATGCACCCAGTCGACAAACTGGATACCCTGCTTGAACGTGGCGCTGCACTCCCGTATGAAAACTGCCTCGTCGATACCGAGTGTGGACAAGGTACCGCGAATCGATGGAAACGTGCCCTCACCCACGCCGATGATGCCAATGTCGCTCGACTCGACCAGTGTGATTGCGACGCTGCCCGCACCCCCAATACCCAGCGTGCGTGCCAGGAACCCCGCTGTCAGCCAACCGGCGGTGCCACCACCTACGATAAGAATGTTTTTAATGGGTGTCATGCCGAATGTTCCTCTTTGCCAGGTCGTAAGTACCTAGGGTTTATCCCTGTGTGAAATGTATGACAACGCTGTCTTTTATAATAGACAACGCTGTCATTTTTGCGCATGATACGTCAACTCGAGCGATGACGTGAATTGAAATGCGAGTTGACGCTGAGTGACGGACGAACACACCAATACCTGAAGGAGACAACATGAAGACTCACACACCCAACATCCGACGCATGCTGGGATCGCCCGTGCAACTGGCTGTTTTGGCCCTGCTGGCGGGTTCCGGCACGGCTTACGCCCAATCGGCACAAACTAACGCCCAGAACGCCCAAGCCGCGTCATCGGTGTTACCAGAAGTTGTCATCACCGCAACCAAACGTGCAACCACCTTGCAGAGCACCCCAATTGCCGTAACGTCCATCAGCGCTGCGGAACTGGACAAGCATCATGTGCAAACCGTGCAAGACATTGCAGCCCTGGTGCCCAGCTTTCAGGGCACGACCCAGGGCGACCACGGTGTGATCACCATGACCCTGCGCGGCATTGGCAACGACAGCGCCAAGACCGAGTACGCTGATCCGGAAATTGCGATTTTTGTGGATGGCATCTACGCACCCCGCGCAGAGGGCGCAGCCGCGTTGCTGTTTGACATGGATTCCATTGAAGTGCTGCGGGGTCCCCAAGGCACATTGTGGGGCCGCAACTCGACGGTTGGCGCTGTCAACATGCAGACCGCCAAGCCCGTGCTCAACGAACAGTTTGGCAGCGTACAGGGCGGCCTGGGCAGCTACAACAAGATCAGTGGCCGTGCCAACTTCAATGTACCGTTGGGCGACACCGCAGCCATGCGCGTGGCCGTGGTGCATGAAGCACATGACGGTTATGTGGACTTTCAATCCCCCACCCGCTATTCGGGGGCACAACAACAAGCCGCCTACCTCGCTGGTGGCGGGGCCATTGCCAACTTCCAACCCATCAACTACAACCTGTTCACCCAGGGCGGACAAAAGTACAACGCCCAAGACCAGAGCGCGGCACGGGTCAGCTTTCTGTTCAAACCTTCGAATGCCTTGTCATGGAATGTGTCTTACGAGAAATTCATCGACCGGGGCACGCCGAGCATGGACTTGATGCAGACACCACGGTCAGGGCAAAACCTGTGGTCGGCATTGATCGACACCGCGCCCTATCTCAAACGTGACGCCGATACGGTGCGCAGCCGCCTGGACTACGACATGGGCGGCATGAACCTGACTTACACCGCAGGCTATTCCCGCTTCACCGGCTCCAGCACCTTCGACCAGGACCGCGGTATCAACGTACCCACCAGTTTCAACACCGGTGGCAGCTACCAGGAAGACCGCACCAACTGGTCCACCTATACCAACTACAGTCACGAACTGAGTTTGCAATCGACCGGCAAACGCGATGTGGACTGGATTTTGGGTACCTACTACGCGGCCGAAGACAACGGCATCCGGTTTGATATTCCCATCATCAACGGCACGCAGCAAGGCACGGTGGGTTGGCAAGGGTCGTTCATTCAGCCCAAGGAGACCGTGAAATCGGTCGCCGTGTTCGGCCAGATGACCGCCAACATCAGTGACGCACTGCATCTGACCGGGGGCATCCGCTTCACAACGGATGAGCGTGAGAACGTAGGCGGCCGCGGCCATGGTTGGGCCTATGACCCGACCGTGCCCGGTCGCGCCATAGACCCGGGACTGGACCCCGCCCAACCGGGCTCAGGCTTCAACAGCGGTTGCTGCAACGATGGCAAGTACAGCAACAGCAAAACAACCTGGCTTGCACGCGCGAATTACGACGTTAGCAAAGAGACCATGCTCTATGGCAGCGTGTCCACCGGGTTCAAGTCGGGTAGCGTGCAAGACGGTGGCGCTACCTACAAACCCGAAACGCTGACCAACTACGAGATCGGTATCAAGCAAAGCTTTATGGGTGGCAAGGTCAAGTTCAATAATGCGATCTATTACTCCGATTTCAAGGACTTCCAGTTTTCGGCGCCCGTGCTGAACGCGGACGGAACTCGGTCATTCCTAACCGACAACGCAGAAGGCGCCAAGGTTTCGGGTTTTGAGTCCGAGATTTCTGCCAAGCTCACACCCGATGACCGCGTGCAGGCGACATTCGCGTACACCGACACCAAGCTGGGTAAGTTGATTGGCTTGAGCAACGACTACAACTTGCCCGGCCCCTGCACCATCATCGTTATCGGTAATGGATGCCTGGACGTGACGGGAAACCGGTTGGCACATGCACCCACTTTCTCGGCGACGGTTCAGTACGAGCACAGCTTCCATTTGGGTGACAGCGCGACGCTGACCCCGCGTATCAGTCTGCACTATGAAACCGAAAGCTGGTTGAGTATCTTCAACTATGGCGAGCTCGACAAGCAAGCCGCCTATACCCGCACCGACATCGGCCTGCGCTACAACTCGGGCAAGTCTTGGTACGTGGATGGGTTTGTGCGCAACCTGGAGAACACCAACATCAAGACCAGCGCCGCAGGCGGACCCACCATCGCCACAGCGGTAGCGCAGTACATGGCGCCAAGAACCATTGGTGTCAATGTTGGATACAACTTCTAAGCGTTTGCTGTAGTTAACCCCGCCGCCTGAGCGCGGCGGACGCCTTGTGATTTCAATGGGGTTCCGATTCGGGGCGGATCGGTTGGGTGCCGCCATCCTTTCAAACGGCGGCACCCTTTTTTATTTAGACCCACCATTCTTCTGATTGCATCCATGACCTTGAACGCGCCCACATCTCCATTGCTGATTGACCTCTGCAACAGTCTACGACCAGACTTCCAATGGGGCGCAGCGACCAGCGCAGCGCAGATCGAAGGCGCAGCTGCCACAGACGGCAAGGGGCCTTCGATTTGGGACAGTTTTTGCGCCGAGCCCGGGCGGATCAATGACGGAACCAATATTGACGTTGCCTGCGACCACTACAACCGCTTTAAAAGTGATGTCGCATTGATAAAGGGCCTGGGCCTTGATGCGTACAGATTCTCCATAGCCTGGCCCCGTGTTCAGGCCACAGGCGTGGGGCCGTGGAACGAAGCCGGATTTGCTTTTTACGACCGGCTGATTGACGCCCTGCTGGAAGCAGGGATACGTCCGCATGCGACGCTGTACCACTGGGACCTACCCTTGGCCCTGCACCTGCGCATCGGGGGGTGGACGTCACCTGGTATCGTCCCACTGTTTGCCGACTACGCCCGCGAAGTGGCGCGCCGCTTTGGCGATCGCTTGGCCAGTATTGCCACACTGAACGAGCCCTGGTGCGTTGCAACACTGGGTTACGAGACGGCCCAATTCGCGCCCGGCCAAACCAGCCGCGCCACAGCGGCCCAGGTTTCCCACCACCTGATGATGGCGCACGGCGCGGCAATCAAGGCCATGCGTGGCGTATGTAAGACGCCATTGGGGGTGGTGCTGAACCACACGCCAGCTTTCGCAGCAGAGGCCATGGAGGCTGACCGACGCGCCGCACGCATAGAGGACGGATTGAATGTGCGCTGGTATATGGACCCCATCTTCCGCGGCAGCTACCCGGCGGACATACTGGAATATTTGGGAGGCGACGCCCCAATCGTCCAAACTGAGGATCTGGCGCTGATTCAGCAACCCCTGGATTTCTTGGGTGTCAATTTTTATACGCGCAGCTTCATCAGCACCCAGGAGCCGCCCAAGGTGGCACCCGGCAAGCAAGGGTTTACCGACATGGGTTGGGAGATCTACCCAGAAGCGTTGACACAACATTTGGTACGCATCAGCCGCGAATACTCACCGCCACCCATTTTCATAACTGAAAACGGTATGGCCAACGCGGACGAAGTTATTGACGGGCGGGTCCCCGACG
>JBBQBG010000159.1:0-9088 GCA_038317285.1 Burkholderiales bacterium
GCCTTGCGCGCCGAGGTGGCGGCGGGGCGCAACCCCAAGGACGCCAAAGTGGCGCTGGCCAAAGAAATCACGGCACGATTTCATTCGCACGCGGCGGCCGAGTCGGCTGAGCAGGATTTCATCAACCGCAGCAAGGGTGGCGTGCCGGATGAGATCGACGAAATCAGCCTGCCACTGGGCGAGGGTGGCGCGGCGGTGGGGATTGCTGCACTGTTGAAGATGGCGAATCTGGCTGCCAGCAGCGGCGAAGGCAACCGCCTGATCGACGGCGGCGGCGTGCGCGTGGACTCCAATGTGGTCAGCGACAACGGGTTGAAGCTGTCAGCTGGCACCTACGTGGTGCAGGTCGGCAAGCGCAAGTTCGCGCGGGTAACTTTGGCCTGACACAGATGGCGCGGGCGCAATACGGGGCTGCGAACGCCCTTTCATTTCACCCGCGTTGAGTCAAGGCGCTCCCGCAGCCTCCAGCATCTTCACCATGGTCTGGTAGCCACGGCTGCGCGCCAGAGTCAAAGGCGTGTTGCCCTCTCGGTCGCCGAGTTTCAGATTGGCGCCAGCTGAGATCAGCGCTTGCAGCGTGGCTTGGTGGCGCGGCCCGCCGTCGCCCAGCACGATGGACTCTATGGTGGCGGTCCAGTGCAGATTGTTGACATGGTCTAGCGGGGCGCCGGCGGCGATGAGTTGGCGCACCACACCGGCGTGGCCCAAGTGGGCCGCAGCGATCAGTGCGGTGCCATCGTAGCGGCTGGTGGTCTGGCGCGCACTGGCACCCAGGGCCAGCAGCACGCGCAGGGTGTCTTCATCGTTGGCGACCGCCGCAATCGTGACTGCGTCGTAGCGGTCATTTTCCAAGGTTTGGAGGTCGGCACCGGCTTGCGCCAGGGTCTTGAGCACGTCGGTTTGGCGGGCAAATGTGGCAATGTGCACGGCCGTGCGGCCCTGCGCATCACGGGCTTCCAGTTGAGCCCGGTCCCGGACTAGTGCGCTGACCTGCGCCACGTCGCCGCGCTGGGCGGCGGCGTGCAGGCCACGGTAGGCCTGCACCTGAACGGCCGAAGGCGCAAGCTGCGCCCACGCCATCGGTGCCAGCAGTCCTGCAGCTAACGCCACGAGTGCCGCACCTGCGCGGCGCCCACGAAAATTCAGCATGGAGATCCTTGGTTTTGCTATCAAATTAATATCGGTGTGTGCTTATTGCACGAGGGCTACAGGCTCTTTTACTTCAAGAGGTCCTTTGCTTTGTCCAGTGCTGCCATGGCGAACTGTTCGTCCAGGTGACCGCCAGGCGCACCGCCCACGCCGATGGCACCAATCACCTCAGTCCCCACCTTGACCGGCACGCCACCGCCCAGCAGCAGGAAGCCGGGGATATAGACCAGGTTCGCAGCCGCAGGGTTCTTTTGGGCGCCTTCCATCATTGCCAGCGTGGCATTTTTGGCGGACGCGGAGGTGAAGGCCTTCTGCTGGCTCGCACCCAGGGTGTGGGGGCCTGCGTTGTCGGCGCGCTGAACGGCGCGCACGCCGCCCGCGCGGTCCACCACGGTGGCGGTCACGGCATAGCCACCTGCTGCGCAACTGGCGACAGCGGTGCTGGCGAGCAGGTTGGCCAGTTCCAGTGACATATTCTTCTCGGTACGGACGGCCTCTGCGCTGGCGGCACTGGCCAGGATGGACAACAGCAGGGCGGTGGTGTGGATGGTGCGCATGATTTTTTCCAGTTTTGGTTAAGACAACACGGCTCGATCAACCGTGGTGCAACTGTAAAAATTTCCGCCAGCTTTGCCCATGCGTAGCGCTACGCCAGGGCCTCCGTACAACTACGCAGTCGCGGGGATGGGGCGCCTCGCGGCAGTGGAGAGTTCAAGGCTGGGCGTGTTCGTCCACTAGGCTGGCGTACTGGCGTACCAGTTGCGCTAGCGAGTTGATTTCCAGCTTGGCAAACAGGTTGGCTCGGTGGGTTTCCACCGTGCGCGGCGAAACATCCAGGGCGCGACCCATCTCCTTGTTGGTGAGTCCGGCTACGATCAGGCTCAGCACTTCGCGCTCGCGCTCAGAGAGCTGCGCGTATTGCGCACGGGTGTGGCGGTCGGCCTGGTGTCGCTCGCGGGTTTGCACATGCTGGCGCACCGCGTTTTGCAGGGCTTCGAGCAGGCGTTCTTCGTCCACCGGCTTTTCCAGAAACTCGAAGGCACCCGACTTGAAGGCGCGGCGGCAAAGGTCTACCGTGCCATGGCCGGTGAGCATGATGACGGGTTGCTCCACCCCCTGTGCTACCAGCGTGTCCAGCACCGTCAGGCCACTGGTGCCCGGCATGCGCACATCCAGCACCAGGGCGCCAATGCTTTGGCGGTCAAAGTCTTGCAGAAAACTCTGTGGGTCGGCCCAGGCCTGCACGCGCAGGCCTACGGTGCTGATCAACAACGCCAGGCTGTTGCGAACGGCTTCGTCGTCGTCAATCAAATGGATCAGCGGGGATAGGGGCGCGCTCATGGGGCGGGCGGGGTGGCAGGCTGGGTGGCCTGTGCCAGTGGCAGGCAAAGGCAAAAGACCGCACCCCGCGGCGCGTGCTGGGCTGCGGTGAGCGTGCCGCCCATGCCCTGGGCCAGGGTCTCACACAGGCTAAGGCCCAGGCCCAAGCCGTCTGCGCGGGTGGTGAAAAAAGGCTCAAACAAGCGGGGCAGAACCTCGGGTGCGATGCCGGGCCCACTGTCTTGCACGGTCAGACAGCCTTGGTCGCCACGGCGCTCCAAAGTCAGGTGCAGCGCGCGTTCCTGCGGGGGCACTTGATCAAGCGCCTGCAGCGCGTTGCTCAGAAGGTTGTGCACGATTTGCTCCAGCGCTACGCCGTCGGCCAGCACGTCAAACGGTGGCCCCTGCCACTGCAGGGTGGGGGTGGTCTGGTTGCGCTGCAGCTCGGGCTCCAGCAGGTAAAGCGCACGGCGCACTACCTCCATCAAGTTGGTGGTCAGCAGGGTACTGCCAGCGCCAGGGCGCTCCACCGTGCGGCGCAGGCGCCCCACCACGTCGGCGGCACGCCGGGCTTGTTGTACGGTTTGCTGCAGCGCTGCCTTTACGGTGGACCGGTCGGCCTCCTCGTCGTCCAGCAACCGCAGCGCGGCCTGGGTGTTGGCCAGCACGGCGGTCAGCGGCTGGTTCAGCTCATGGGCCATGCCGGCGGCTAGTTCGCCCAAGGTGTTGAGCCGGGTGAGCTGGCCCAGGCGCAGGCGGTCTTCGGCACGCAGGCGATCGGCCCGTTGGTGCAGCAGCGCGCGTGCGGCCCACAGCAGCGCGGCCCATAGCCCGGCCCAGGCCAGCATACGGTCCCAGGGCAGCGCAGCCCAGCCGACGTGCTGCTGCGACACAAGTTGCAAGGGCTGACTGGGAGACGCCAATGTCTTCTCGGTAGAAAAATGCCAGCCACTGCGCGGCGTGTCAGAGCCCTGGCCGCTCTGCAGCACCATAGCCTGCACACCGTTTGTCAGCGTCACACGCATAGGGCTTTTGTCGGGTGAGGTGGGCCAGTCGCTCCAGGGCACCATCTGGCGGATGTCGATGGTCATCGCGTAGCTCGCGGTGGGGCCGGCCAGCACCAACTGGTAACGACCCTGGGCCAAGTCCACGGCGGCCAACACGGCCCGGTTTTGCGCGCGCGATTGCGCCTGCGCCGCAGTGAGCGCGGTATCGGTCCACGTGGTGTGGGCATCTGCGCGCTGCACCGACAGGATTTGCGGGTACACCGCCGGCAGACGCTGCTCGGGTTGGTCGTTGGCGTCGGCCGTGCGCAGCAGTGCCAGCGTCGCCAGGATGGCGTCATGCTGCACCGCGCGCTGGCTCAGCAGGCGGTGCTCGATGCGGGCATCGGTGTAAAACGCATCTTGCAATTGCATCAGCTCGGCGCGCGCCAACAGGCCGCCGCCCAACAACACCCCGGCGGCCCATGTGAGCGCCCAGAGTCCGTAGCGTTTGAAGAGGGTGGGCATGGTGTTGGCGGGCGGGGTTGCGATGATTTTGGCACAGGCCTGTGCGCTGCAGGCTTTGGGCACAATGGCTCCATGTGCTTGCCAAAACTCATCAATCTATGATTTCTGTGATCCAGCGTGTGAGTCAGGCCTGCGTTCGTGTGGACGGCCAAACGGTGGGGGAAATCGGCGCCGGCCTGCTGGTGCTGGTCTGCGCCGAGCAAGGCGACATGCAGGCGCAGGGCGATAAGCTGCTGGCCAAGATACTCAAGCTGCGTATCTTCAGCGACGCCCACGGCAAGATGAATAACAGCGTGCAAGACATGGATGGCGCGGGCGCTGCAGGCGGCCTGCTGATCGTCAGCCAGTTCACGCTGGCCGCGGATGTGAGCGGCGGCAACCGCCCCAGCTTTACAGGGGCCGCCGCACCGGAGGATGGGCGCCGGTTGTATGACGGCTTTGTGGACGCCGCGCGACGTGCGCATGCGGTGGTGCAGACGGGCATCTTTGCGGCCGACATGCAGGTGAGCCTGGTCAACGACGGGCCGGTGACGATACCGCTGCGTATCGCACCCGTGGTTTGAGTTTGCTATTGTTTAGATAGCTGCTCACGCAGGGTCCACGATGGCTAGCGCGTGATTTGGCTTGGGGCCCTGGCTAGGGGCCTGGGTGCCAGCACGTTCTGCTCCGTGTCCCCCGCCCGCTGCGCGGGCTCCTCCTTTACCTGCGCAGAACGCACTGGCGCCCAGGCCCCTAGCCAGGCTGCAGCGCCGCGTGTTCGCCGTCGCCCCAAGCGGAAGGCAACGGCTGCACCAGCGGGCTATCCCACACTGCGTCCACCCAGCCACGCAGACTGTTGATAAAGGCCACGGCGTCTACCCGCTGCAGATCGTTCAGGTGCACGATGGCCTCCACCATGCGGCCTTCGGCCAACCAGTGCGCGCGTCCCACACCGGGTAGCAGGCCGCAACCTGCAGCGGGTGTGACCCAGCGTCCATCCAGCAGCAGGGCGATATTTCCGCGCGTGCATTCGATAACCTCGCCTCGCGTATTCCACAACACGGTGTCGAACACAGCGGGGTTAGTGGGGGCAAATCGCTCGTAATGCGTGCGGCGTGTGGTCTTGTGGCGTACAAATTCGCTGCTCGCCTGCAACAGCGGACCTGGGGCCAACTGCAGGCGCACGGTGGCGGGCGTGGCGGGCGACGCAAAGGCCTCGGCGCGGGGGGTACCCGCAGCATCCAGCAGCAGGCGCACGCGCCAAGCGCCGCTGGGGTGAGCTTGGCTCAGTCCGGCCAGGGCTTCTTCCATAACTTGCGGTGACCATGCAAACCCAAAGTGCGCCGCAGACGCGCCCATGCGCGCCAAGTGGGCGCTCACATGTTGGAACACACCGTCCTGCAGCGCCAGCGTTTCCAGCAGTTCAAAGGATTCGCTCGCCCGCGTCAGGTAGGTCTGCTTGTGCCGCCACTCCTGCCATTCGCCATCCGCTTGCGCGTCTGACGTGATACCGCTGCCGGTGCCGGTGCGCAGGCGCTGGCCCTGCGCCAGCACGGTGCGAATCGGCACGTTGAAAGTGGCACTACCGCCGGGGCGCACCACGCCGACCGCACCGCAGTAGACGGCGCGGTCGGTCTCTTCTAGTTCTTTGATCAACCGCATCGCTTGCACTTTTGGCGCGCCGGTGACCGAGCCGCAGGGGAAAAGCGCGGTGAACACATCTACCAGGGTGGTTCCGGGCCGCGTGTCAGCGTGTACATCGGTCACCATTTGCCACACCGTGGATAGTGCTTGTACGCGGCACAGGCCGTCCACCGTCACTGAAAAGGGCTCGGCCAGGCGCGACAGATCGTTGCGGATCAGGTCCACGATCATGACGTTCTCGGCCCGCTCCTTGGGCGAACTGCGCAGGGCCTCGGCCAACTCCGTGTCTTCCTCGGGCGTGCTGCCGCGTGGTGCTGTTCCCTTCATGGGCCGTGTGGTGATGTGCTCCTGGTGCCAGTCAAAGAAGAGTTCGGGGGACACCGACAACACCTGTTCGTCGCCGGTGTCGATGAATGCGGCAAAACCCCCTGGCTGCGCCTGGCGCATGGCAGTGAATAATTCCCAGGGAGGAACCTGCAATTGGCCCCTGTTGCGGGCGGTGAAATTGGCCTGGTAGATTTCTCCGTCGGATATAGCCTGGTGCAGACGGCCCATGGCTGCATCAAACGTGGCGCGTCCCATGCCGGGCTGCCAGATGACCCGGCGGCCATGCGCTGGTGGGGTTGAGGGCGTCAGGTCTGATGAAGGCAGCGGCGCATCGTGCACACCAAACCACGCCAGCGGGCCAGTAGCCGGGTGCACCGCCAGTGCACTGTCGAAAGCGGGCGCAGCCTCATAGCGCACATAGCCCACACACCACTGGCCACGCAAGGACCGTTCTTCCACCGCCTGCAGAACGGTTTTGACCTGGTTCAGCGTGTGCGCCACCAGCGTTTCAACCGGCTCGCCGAACGCGACGCGCAACGCGCCCGAGCCCGGGGGCATGGCCCTTTGTGGCGTTGCATTAGGGGGAAGCTGCGATGGCGGGGCTGCGATCGCGGCGAAATCTATCAAGGCGCGCATGGTGCTGTGGTGGGTCTGGGCTGCCGATTATGCTCAGGTGTTTGAAACCTTGGCAGCGGAGACGGCAATGGCAAGACTTTTGATACTGGGCGGCACGGTGTTCGTGGGCCGACACGTGGTGGACGCGGCTCTGACCGCAGGCTGCGAAGTCACCCTGCTCAACCGTGGCACCCGTGATGTTCAGTTCGCGCAAGCGGTAGAGCAATTGCGCGGCGACCGCGATGGCGACCTCAGTGCCCTCAAAGGCCGGGCTTTTGACGCGGTGGTCGATTGCAGCGGCTACACGCCGGCACAATTGCAACGCTCTGTCGACGCTGTGCGCGACCAAGTAGCGCACTATGTGTTCGTGTCCACCATCTCGGTCTATGCGCGATTCGCACCGGGTTGTGTCTACGACGAAACCGCGTCTATCACCGCCGCTGCGAATGGATATGGCGGTGCAAAGGCACGCGCCGAGGAAGTGATCGCCAATACGATGCCCGGCCGCCACGCGATCGTGCGGCCCGGGTTGATTGTCGGTCCCTTCGATCCGACCGGGCGCTTCACCTATTGGCCTACACGCTTGGCCCGTGGCGGCAAGGTGCTGGCACCGGGGCGACCCGAGCGCCCTGTGCAATTCATCGACGTGCGAGACCTCGCCCAATGGTGTGTGCACCTGGCGCTGCAGCGCACCACCGGCATCTTCCAAGCCATGGGGCCGTCCGGCAGCATGGCGCAAGCGCTGCAAGCCTGCCAGCCAACCGGTGGCAGCCCTGCGGAGCTGGTGTGGTGTGCCGACGCCGAGCTGCAACGGGCTCAAATCGCACCCTGGACGGGCCTGGCGCTTTGGATACCCGAGGCCGACCCTGACTCGGGCGGCATGCTGTTGGGCAGCGCGGATCGTGCCGTGTCGGCCGGCCTGAAAACCCGTCCGTGGGAGGAGACGGCGCGCGACACCCTGGCGTGGGCGCACGCGGTGGGTGCCGCCGCCCAATCGGTTGCGGCACTGTCTTCTGGGGCCGAGGCGGCGTTTCTGGCAGCAAAAGCTTTGGCAAGCCAGTGACCACTTGCTTGTTTGTGTCCGTCAGCGATAGGGCAGCGCCATGAGCCTGGTCACCAGTTTCCTCCCGCTGTCACGCCCCGGTGCGAAGGCATTGGTCCTGGGGAGCATGCCGGGCGTGGCCTCTTTGGCGGCGCAGCAGTACTACGCGCATCCACGCAACCACTTTTGGCCCATCATGGCCGAAATCGCCGGGTTCGATGCGGCAGCGCCCTATGGCCAACGGGTGGAGGCGTTAACCCGTTCAGGTATCGCCGTGTGGGATGTCTTGCAGAGCTGCGTGCGCTCAGGCAGCCTGGACAGCGCCATAGAGGCGGGTTCCCGAATTCCCAATGATTTCGCGGCATTTTTCGCAGAATACCCCGGTATTACGCGGGTGTACTTCAACGGTATCGAGGCGCAAAACAGTTTTACACGGCATGTGCTGCCGGGCTTGACCTTGCCGGGGATTCAAACCATGCGCTTGCCGTCTACCAGCCCAGCGCATGCCGTCGCGTTTGCCAAAAAATTGGCGGCGTGGCGCGCTGCTTTGGTCGATCAGTAATCGACTTCAGGCCGATTTGGCCTTGTTGCGGCGGCGCGCTACACCACCCACCAGGGCCAGGCCTGCCAGCATCAGCGCATAGGTTTCAGGCTCGGGCACCGCGGACACCATGTACAACTGGTCTTGGGCATGCACGGTGTAGTTGTGGTGGCTGTCCTGGCTAAACAGGTTGAGCACGCGCACATTGCCGATACCGCTCCAAGCGTGGCTACTGACGGCTGCATTTGCCAGGGTTTCGTACGAAGTAGCCAGGCTGCTCATGGTGCCGAACGATTCGCCCTCGATCGACCAAATGGCCTGCTGGACGGCAGTGTTCTTGACCGCTTGGCTGCCGCTACCCCAAATGGTGGTGTTGGACAGATTGGTCGTGAAAAACTGGGTAAACAGCCAGGCGGTGCTGGCGCTGATCGGATCTTGGGTCGACGTATGGCCGGCTTCGGTTCCGCTATACGTGCCATAGGCGCCAGGCGCATTGACCGTGTGGCCAGTCACTCCACCTACCTTGAAGTTGGTACCAAAACTGATGTGCTCGTTGTACTCCAGGCAAAAGCTCTGGAACGAGTTGTTCCAGGTGCCAGAAGCGCCCGAGACCACCGTGCCGCTGAACGCGCCGCCGGGGCTGTTGCCAACACCATCGGCAAATTTGACAATGGTGCCAGCCACCACTTCAGCGGCAGCCCACTGTGTGCCGACCAGCAGGGCAACTGCCAATGTGGAGCGGACCAAAGTCCCAAAATTCTTGTTATTGCGCATTGTCCGAATTCCCTAGTAGATGCCAGATATGTAAAAGTTTGTTACACCGACTGTAGGGGGTTTGGGCTGCGGCGGTAAATAGTCCGATCGGACTAATCAATTGTTCGGTACCAGCTCCACGCGGCGGTTCTTTGCTTTACCGTCTTCACTGGTATTGGGTGCAATCGGGCTGGCAAACGACACGCC
>JBBQBG010000160.1:0-8930 GCA_038317285.1 Burkholderiales bacterium
GCGGCCAACACCGCATCGTCAATGTAGAAGTTGCCGGTCTCGAACGCGCTATGGGTCAGCACAGCGTAGGCGGCGTCGGCCATGATCTCGGGCTTGCGGCACAGCGCAATGTCCACGCCGGGAATCATCTGCATCGCCGCAGTGGCGATGGCCGTGCGTGGCCACAAGCTGTTGACCGCAATACCCAGCTTCTTGAATTCGCCCGCATGACCCAGCGTGCACATGCTCATGCCGTACTTGGCCATGCTGTAGGCGGTGTGCGGAGCGAACCAGTGCGTTTGCATGCTCAAGGGTGGCGACATGGTGAGCACCTGCGGCTTACGCCCCCCTGCTGCCGATTTTTTGAGCGCGGGCAAGCAGGCCGCCGTGCACAGGTAAGTGCCGCGCGCGTTGATGCCGTTCATCAAATCGAAGCGCTTCATCGGCGTAGCCTCGGTGTTGGTCATGCTGATGGCACTGGCGTTGTTGATCAGGATGTCGATACCGCCAAAGGTCTCCACAGCCTTGGCCACTGCGGCGAACACCGCGTCATCGTCGCGGATGTCGACTGCCAACGGCAAGGCTTTGCCGCCTGCCGCTTCAATCTCTTGCGCCGCGCTGTAGATGGTGCCGGGCAGCTTGGGATTGGGGTCGATGGTCTTGGCAATGATGACGATGTTGGCACCATCGCGTGCTGCGCGCTTGGCGATGGCCAGCCCAATCCCACGCGAGGCACCGGTGATAAAAAGGGTCTTGCCCTGGAGGCTGCCCGCCGAGGGAATGGATGCCGTTCTGGTAATCATGTTATTTGTCTCCTTGTGTTGCAGCATTGCTTATTGCTATTATTTCTATAGCTACTTACGCTTATTCCGCGAGGGCCACAGGCCGATTTGGCTATGACTACTTTTTAAACCGGCCTCTTCAGCCGTGCCGCGCAGTAGTTCAAACCCTGAAAAAGTCTGGCTTGCGCTTCTCCAGAAACGCCGTAAACGCCTCCTTCGCCGCTGGCTCTTGCAGCAACCGCGCAAAGCTCTCGCCCTCTTCTGCAATCTGGGCCAACACCTGGGCCATCTGGCCCTTCTTCATCAGACGCTTGGTTTCGATCAGCGATGCAATTGGTTTGGCTGCCAGCTTGCGCGCCAGTGTTTGAACCATGTCGTTGACCTCGGTCGGCGGCAGAATGCGGTTGACCAGCCCCACCTCCAGCGCGGCTTCGGCCATGAAGGGCTCGCCCAACAGCAACGCCTCGGCCGCGCGGTGGTAGCCCATCATCTGGGGCACCAGCAGGCTCGAACCCGCTTCGGGACACAGACCCAGGTTGACGAAGGGCATGGAGAAGGCGGCGTTGTCGCCCGCGTAAACCAGGTCGCAGTGGAACAGCAACGTGGTGCCAATGCCGACAGCCGGACCGCAGACGGCTGCGACAATCGGCTTGGGGTGTGATGCAATGCCCCGCAAGAATTGGAATACTGGCGCTTCTTCTTGTGGCGTTGGCTTGCGCTGCAAAAAGTCGCTGATGTCATTGCCAGCACTGAACACGGTGATGTCGCCCTGAATCACCGTGACATGGATAGACGGATTGTTGGCCGCCTGCTCCAACGCATCGGCCATGGCGCCGTACATCGCTTGCGTGAACGAATTTTTCTTGTCCAAGCGGTTGATGGTGAGGGTCTGCACGCCGTCTGCGGTGTGGGTCAATAAGTCCTGCATAGGGTCTCCTTCTTAATCAGTTGAGGACAGGGCTTGCCACTGCGTGGCTGCGGTCTGTCCCGCAAAAACGTCAATTTTTATAGTACGCAACCTGGTGCGTGGTCGCCAGCAACACACCGGCTTCGTTCCACAGTTGTGCCGTGTGGTCGAAGTAGCCGTTGCGAAATGCCTGGGCCTTGGCCTGTGCTAGCAAGTAACCGCTGCCAGTGGCCTGCAGTTGCGCCGTATCGGCATGGAAGTACACCGTCATGGTGACCGTGCCCACGGGCACAGCGGTGGCGCGGCGCACAAACAGGCGGGGGAAGAAGATGTCGGACAGTGCCGTCAGCGACGCAAAATCCAGCGGTCGCAGTGGCGTGTCGCGCACCCACTGTTGCGTCAGGCTGCTGTCGCCACTGCCGTCCCAAACGGCTGGCATGCCGCCAACGATGGGACGAAACTCATACTGCTGAACCCAGACCATGGGAATGCCCGCGGTCGCAAGGGGCACATCTGCAGGCGCCGGGCAGGCGGGAAGCGTTTGCTCATCCAGGCTCCAGGTGTCGCGGCGCACTGCGGTGAAGGCCGTCCCTGTCAGCACAGTCTCGCCGTTTTGCTGCACGTCGATCACCCAGTGCTGGGTGGACCGATTTGTGCGGGCTGGGTGTGCATCAATGACAAAAGGGCCATCGGCCAAGGCTGCAGCAAAGTTGATGGTCAACGACACCGGCTCACCCAACAACTGAGGATGGAGCAGCACCGCTTGCATCACCTGCGCGGCGCTGATGCCGCCAAACGGTCCAACCATATTTGCATAGGCCGCGCTGGTGTGGCCGGCGAACGTGCCGTCCGGCTGCCGCTCCAGCGCAATGGCTTGGTCAAAAGCATGTGTTGTCGTCAAAAAAGTTCCTCCATGCAAAAGGCCACCCGCAGGTGGCCCTAGGGTCTCTATCAATAGGCCAGAATTAGACCCGCTCAAAAATGCCCGCTGCGCCCTGCCCCATGCCAACGCACATGGACACCATGCTGTATTTCAGATTATTGCGGTGCATGGCGTGGATCGCTGTCGCAGAGCGGATAGCACCGGTGGCGCCCAGCGGATGGCCCAACGCAATGGCGCCGCCCATGGGATTGACCTTGGCTGGGTCCAAGCCCAGCGTGTTGACCACCGCCAACGATTGCGCGGCAAAGGCTTCATTCAATTCGATCCAGTCGATGTCGTTCAAGCTCAGACCGGCATAGCGCAGCGCAGCAGGAATCGCTTCAATAGGACCAATGCCCATAATGTGCGGCGGCACGCCCTTGGAGGCGAACGACACGAAACGCGCCAGCGGCTTCAGGCCGTATTGCTTGACCGCTTTCTCGCTGGCCAAAATCAATGCGCCCGCGCCGTCAGATGTTTGCGAGCTATTTCCAGCGGTGACCGAACCCCGCGCAGCAAACACGGCGTTGAGCTTGGCCAAGCCCTCCATCGACGTATCGGGGCGGGGGCCCTCGTCCAGCGAGACGGTACGGCGCTTCTCGACGATTTCCCCTGTTTCCAGATTCGGGCTGCGGTCTACCACCTCGATCGGCGTGATCTCGGCAGCAAAGTCTCCAGCAGCTTGGGCCGCCAGTGCACGGCGGTGCGATTCGACGGCGAAAGCATCTTGCGCCTCACGGCTGACTTTCCACTGGTTGGCAACCTTCTCTGCGGTCAAGCCCATGCCGTATGCGATACCGATGTTTTCATCGCGCTCAAACATGGTCGGCGACAGCGATGGCGTATTGCCCATCATGGGCACCATGCTCATGCTTTCCACGCCGGCGGCCACCATCACATCGGCCTCACCGACGCGGATACGGTCTGCAGCCATTTGAATGGCGCTCAACCCCGAGGCGCAAAAACGATTGACCGTGATACCGCCCACGCTGTTGGGCAAGCCGGCCAGCACTGCGCCAATGCGCGCGATGTTCAGACCTTGTGGGCCTTCGGGAATGGCGCAACCGCAAATGATGTCTTCAATGGCTTTGGCATCCAGGCTGGGCACCTGGGCCAGCGCAGCCTGAAGGACCTTCACCAGCAGATCGTCTGGTCGCATGTTGCGGAAGAAACCGCGGTGCGAACGGCCGATAGGCGTGCGCGTGGCGGCAACGATGTAGGCGTCTTGAACTTGTTTCATAAATTGCTCCTAAAGTGTTGAGGGCAGCGTTAGCCGCTATTGGGCTGCGGGCTGCCGCGCAATGTCATTGGTCTTTTTTCGTGGGGCCGACGGAATCCAGACCCATACAAATTCACATTCAATGGGCGCGGCACCCGACTCATCGCTGACCTGCACCTGCACAGTCACTTCGCCCTTGTTGCTTTGCTGCATGTCGGTCCGCTGCGCATCGCTCAGCACGGCCACCGCACGCAGAGCACCGACGGCCCGCTTCTTGAAATCAATGCGCATTTGCTTGGCCAAGGGCAAGCAGTCGTCGCGCACGTTCATGCCAACCACCATGCCAGTCGCAGTCTCGGCCAGCAAGGCCATAGCAGCGGCATGCACGCCATGGATGTGGTTTTGTACCCGACGGTGGTTTGCAATGGCAATCTCCACCCGCTCATGCGTCATCAGCGTGTATTCCAGCCCCGCCGTACCGGTAAAGGGCACCGCACGGCCCAGCACCTTGCTGCGCACCCAGGGGCGCGCAAAACGCGGCAGGCGATCGAGCGTGCGCAAGGTGCGTGCGAGCCGGTTGGGTGCGGACGAAGAATTAGTGTGAGACATAGGCGCTCCAAAGGACGTAGTTCGTGATTGGGGAAGCGTAGCGAGGAGTCGTCAGGCTAGGCGCGGACGCCCGCAAACAAGCGGAACGTATTTTTGTACGTGCACATTGTTTGGTGGGCTGCAACGACGCATGGCGGCTCCGCAGTAGCATTTAATCAGTCGAGGACAGAACAAAATTACTTCGCAATTATTGGTCTGTCCCGCGAACATATTAGTTTCGAACGGGTTTGCCGGTGGACATCATGCCCATGATCCGCTCTTGCGTCTTGGGGTTGGTCAGCAGCGAGCAAAACGCCTTGCGCTCCAAGGTCATGATGTATTCCTCGGTCACCAGTGAGCCTGCGTCGACATCACCACCGCAGACCACTTCAGCGATCAGGCCAGCGATATGGAAGTCGTGCGCGCTGATGAAGCCGCCATCGCGCATGTTAACCAGCGAGCCCTTAATAGTGGCCACACCACTGCGGCCGGCCACGGCAAACTGGCGCTTGTGCGGTGCACGGTAGCCGCTGTTGAACAGGGCCTTGGCCTCGTTGATAGCGACAAACAGCAGCTCATCCTTGTGCGGCACGACCACATCACTGTCCAGCAAATAGCCCAGCTTGCGGGAATCCAGTGCGCCGGTTCCTACCTTGGCCATGGCGGCCGCAGTAAAGCCTTCGGTCAGGAAGGGCACGATGTCTTTGCCAGTAGATGCTGCGGCGTTCTCCGCGGCACGGCGGGCGATATAGGTCAGGCCACCGGCACCCGGAACCAGGCCCACGCCGACTTCGACCAAGCCGATATAGCTCTCCATGGCTACCACGCGTTTGCTGGAGTACACCGCCAGTTCGCAGCCGCCGCCCAATGCCAGGCCGCGCACCGCGGACACCACCGGCACATTGGAGTAGCGCAGCTTCAGCATGGCCTGCTGCATCTCCAGCTCGGCACCATCAATGGCTGCAGCGCCCTCCACCATGAAGGCGGGCAGCATGGACTGCAGGTCGGCACCGGCGGAGAACATATCATCGGGTGACCAGACGACCAGGCCCTTGAAATCTCTTTCGGCCATTTCCTGGCCCATCACCAGACCCTCGACCACGCCGGGACCGATGGCATGCATCTTGGTCTTGATGCTGGCGATCAACACTTCGTCATCCAGCGACCACAGGCGGATGTACTCGTCTTCATGCAAGGTTTTGCCAGCTGTCGTAGCCGACGATGCATTGGCTCCCAGCACGCTTTCGGGGAAGTGCTGGCGGGCGTACACCGGCAATGCGCGCGGTGGTACAAACTTGCCTGTCGTGGGATTCCACGAACCCGCAGGTGTGTGCACACCACCCGCGTCTGCCACCGGGCCCTTGAAGACCCAATCCGGTAATGGCGCCTTGCACAACGCCTTGCCCGCATCGATGTCTTCCTTGACCATGTTGGCGACTTCCAGCCAGCCGGCTTCTTGCCACAGTTCGAACGGGCCTTGCTGCATGCCAAAACCCCAGCGCATACAGAAGTCCACATCGCGGGCGTTGTCGGCAATATCCGCCAGATGCACGGCAGCGTAATGGAAGGCGTTGCGCAGGATGGCCCACAGGAACTGGCCCTGCTTGCCTTCGGAGTTGCGCAGCAGCTTGAGCCTCTCTGCAGCCGGCCGTTTGAGCATGCGGGCATAGACTTCGTCGCCCTTCTCACCGCCCGGCACATATTCTTTGCTGTCCAGGTCAAAGCGCATGATGTCGCGCCCGACCTTCTTGAAGAAACCGGCCTTGGTCTTCTGGCCCAGGTTGCCCATTTCCATCAAGGTTTTCAACACCTCGGGCGTTGCAAAGCTGGCGTAGAACGGATCGGTCTCGATGGTGAGGTTGTCTTGCAGCGTCTTGATGACGTGTGCCATGGTGTCCAGCCCCACGACATCGGCCGTGCGGAAGGTACCGCTGGAGGCGCGTCCCAGCTTCTTGCCGGTCAGGTCATCCACCACGTCATACGTCAGACCGAAATTTTCGACCTCTTTCATTGTCAACAACATGCCGGCAATACCGACGCGGTTGGCGATGAAGTTGGGGGTGTCTTTGGCATGCACCACGCCCTTACCCAGGTTGCTGGTGACGAAGGCTTCTAAGTCGTCCAGTACCTGGGGCAGCGTAGTGGGTGTGTTGATCAGCTCCACCAGCGCCATGTAGCGCGGTGGGTTGAAGAAGTGGATGCCGCAGAAGCGCGGCTTGATTTCTTCAGGCAGCGCTTCAGACAGCTTGGTGATGGACAGGCCCGATGTGTTGCTGGCCACGATGGCGTGGGGCGCAACGAACGGGGCGATCTTCTTGTACAGGTCCAGCTTCCAGTCCATGCGCTCGGCGATGGCCTCGATGATGAGGTCGCACTCCCCCAGCAGCGCCATGTGCTCTTCGTAGTTGGCCTGTTGGATCAGTACGGCGTCTTCGACCACACCCAGCGGTGCGGGCTTGAGCTTTTTAAGACCTTCGACCGCCTTGGTGACGATGCCGTTCTTGGGGCCTTCCTTCGCGGGCAAATCAAACAGCACCACCGGCACTTTGACATTGACCAAATGGGCGGCGATTTGTGCGCCCATCACACCGGCGCCGAGCACGGCGACTTTTCTGACTTGGAAACGGGACATAAGAGTGTTCCTGTTCTATGAAAATTACTGAACCCTGTTCCAGATTTGGGTGCGGTAGAAGAAGCCGATGTAGCCGCGCATTTGCAGCTTCTTGCCGCCTTCAATCGGGGTCACCGTGGCCTTGTAGACCTTGCCGTTTTTAGGGTCGAGGACAGTGCCGCCGTCCCATACGTCCTTGCCTTCCGCCTTCTTCAGGCCGCGCAGGATTTCCATACCCAGGATGGGCTGGTCCTTGCGCTCGTCTGTGCAATCGACGCACTTCTCGTCTGGCTTGGCCTTGGTGTCGAGGATCTTTTCGACCTTGCCGGAGACCACTCCAGCTGTCTCAACAATGTGGATTTCAGACTTGACGCTACCGTCTTTGTCATCAATCGTCTGCCACACACCTACTGGCGTCATTTGGGCCATGGCCGAGACACAAAAACCAGACACCAAAACCGCAATGACAGAACGCAACATGAGGACTCCTCGAATATTAAGAATGAACAGATAAAAACGACGTAACGGAAATCAAGCCAAGGCCAAATCCGTGTCCATCAAAACTTTGCTACCGGCACGCGCAGTGCGCATCAGCGATGCGGTCTCAGGAAACAGTTTGCCAAAGTAGAAACGCGCGGTCTGCAGCTTGGCGCCGTAGAACGGATCCGTGTTGCCGGCGGCGATTTCGCGCAGTGCGACTTGCGCCATGCGGGCCCAGAAGTAGCCAAACACCAGGTGGCCGGCCACGCGCAAGTAGTCGACCGCGGCAGCGCCCACTTCGTCTGGGTTCTGGAAGCCCTTGAATCCGATCTCGGTCGTGAACTTGGTCATCTGGTCACCCAGGATGGCGATGGGTGTGATGAGCTCGGCCATCTTTTCGTTGACGCCTTCTTCAGCCACCAGAGCACCTACCAGTTTGCCGAACTTCTTCAGCGTAGCGCCGTTGTTGCCCAGTATCTTGCGGCCCAGCAGGTCCAGCGACTGGATGGTGTTGGTGCCTTCGTAGATCATGTTGATGCGGTTGTCGCGCACAAACTGCTCCATGCCCCATTCCTTGATGTAACCATGGCCGCCAAAGACCTGCATGCAGGCATTGGTGGCGATGTGGCCGTTGTCAGTGAGGAAGGCCTTCGCGATCGGCGTGAGCATGGCGATCAACTCGCCCGATTCGTTGCGCACTTTTTCGTCTGGGTGGCCGTGCTCTTTTTCCAGCAGCATGGCGCAGTAGGCCTGCAGCATGCGGCCACCTTCGGCATAGGCCTTGGCGGTGAGCAGCATCTTGCGCACGTCAGGGTGCACGATGATAGGGTCGGCCGGTTTGTCCTTGGCTTTGGGGCCGGTTAAAGAACGCATCTGGAGGCGGTCCTTGGCGTAAGCCAGCGCATTTTGATACGCCACCTCGGTCAGGCCCAGCGACTGGTTGCCCACGCCCAGTCGGGCCGAGTTCATCATCACGAACATGCCTTGCATACCCTTGTTGGGCTGACCGATCAAGGTACCCACAGCCTCTTCCAGCACGATCTGGGCCGTGGCATTGGCCTTGATGCCCATCTTGTGCTCCAGGCCACCGCAATAGATACCGTTGCGTGAACCCAGAGTGCCGTCCTTGTTGACATTGAACTTGGGCACGACAAACAGGCTCACGCCCTTGATGCCGGGGGGCGCGTCGGTTATGCGGGCCAGCACCAGGTGAATGATGTTGCCGGCCATGTCGTGCTCACCCGCACTGATGAAGATCTTGTTGCCGGTCAGCTTATAGGTGCCATCCGGCTGCGGCTCTGCCTTGGTGCGCATCAGACCCAGGTCGGTACCGCAATGGGGTTCAGTCAGGCACATCGTGCCGGTCCACTCACCGCTGGTCATTTTGTGCAGGTAGGTCTGCTTTTGCTCTTCGGTGCCGTGGGCGTGCAGCGCGGCGTAAG
>JBBQBG010000161.1:0-8870 GCA_038317285.1 Burkholderiales bacterium
CCTGTGCGTGTGCACATTCGGCCTGGTTGCAACCGTTTATGCGGCCGACCCACCGTTACCCGCCTTGAATGAACCGCACCAGGCGCAGGCCACCAGCGTCTATGCCGCGCGCCGCGCCGCGCTGATGAAAGCCATGGGCGATGGTGTGGCGGTGGTCTATGCACAAGGGGAAGACGACTACGCCGGCTACCGCCAGTCGGGGGATTTCTTTTACCTGACCGGGGTACAAGAGAAGGGCTCCGTGTTGGTATTGGCGCCCAAGGAGAGAACCTACAAAGAGTTTTTGTTTTTGCCCAGCCGCGATACCGAGGCCGAACGCTGGACCGGTGAGCGCGAGCCCATCGCCGCGGCGTTGCGGGCCCAGTACGGCTTTGAAAAAATCATGCGCACCAGCTCCTTGATGGGTACGTTGATTGGCTTGGCCAGCCGTTCGCCAACCTTTTGGCAAGTGACGCGCCCCTCGGGCGGCGAAGGCAAGCCAAAGGATCTGGAGGTCTATGGCAAGGTGCAAGGCAAGCTTGTCAGCGTGTCAACCAAAACTCTGGGATGGACCCTGGCCCAAATGCGCGCCAAACACGATGCCGCCGAGTTGGCCCTCATGCAGAAGGGTGTTCGCATCAGCGAAGAGGGGCATCTTGCCGCCTGGCAATTGGTGCGGCCCGGCGCGACAGAAGCAGCGGTGCGCGCCGAGGCTGAGCGCGTTTGGCGGCGCAGTGGCAGTCGCCGCAACGCCTATGACAGCATTGTCGGTTCGGGCGAGAACTCCACCATCCTGCACTATCCGCGCAGCGAACGGGTGATGATGGACGGCGAGCTGGTGCTGATGGACATGGCCGCCGAATACGCCCATTACGCCAGTGACATCACGCGTACCTTGCCCGTCAACGGCACATTCACAGCCGAGCAACGCAAGGTCTACGACGTGGTGCTCAAGGCGCAGCAAGCCGCCTTCGCCCTGGTCAAGCCGGGTGCCATCTATGAAGACCTGGACAAAGCCGCGCGCAAGGTGATTGACGATGCCGGTTATGGCGACTACTTCATCCATGGCCTGGGCCATTTTGTGGGCCTGGATGTGCACGATGCCGGGGCCTATCACGAGCCCCTGCAAGTGGGCACGGTGATCACCCTCGAGCCAGGCATTTACATTCCCGAAAAAAAGCTGGGTGTGCGCATTGAAGACGAGGTGGTCGTCACTGAAACGGGGGCACGGTATCTGTCAGACGCCCTTCCGCGCAAGGCGGATGACATAGAACGCTGGATGGCGGCCAGGCCTCCCGTGCAAAAGTAGGCGTAGACGTTTTCAGCCCAGCAATTCAAATGGCAAAGTCTGCTTGACCAGGATCACCGTGCAAGGCGCATCCATCGCAACCTTGATCGGTACCGTGGCAATAAAGCGTTGGGTCTTGAGGCCGTGGGTGGCCGCACCCATGACGATGACGCTGACCGTATTGCCCTTGGCATAGTCCAGCAAAGCCTGCGCCACATCGCCGGATTCGAGCACGTGGTACGAGGTCTGGTGGCCCGGGTGGTCTAGCGGTTGCGCCCATTGGCGCAATCGGTTCAGGTGTTGTCGGTGGACCTTGGTCTCGCTTTTATCATCGTCAGTGCTGCTTGTCAGTGACGGTGAGATGACGGTCAGGCAGGCCAGGCGTGCGCCAGGGCGCGTGCCCAGCGAGCGGGCCACCGCCATGCGCAACGAATAGAGTGTGACATCGCTTGCGTCCTGGTGCGGCACAGCCACCATCACGATGGGCACTTCTTCCACCTGCTGCGCGGGCAAGGGGCTCGCCTTGTATTGCATACCAGCCGCCTTGAGCCAGCGCTTGAAGTGGGTACCAAACCCGGTTCCGTGGATGTTGCGCCCGCGGGCGGTGATGGTCACCTGCGTAGGGTGAGACAAATCAAATGCCAGATGGGCAGCCGATGGGTAGCGGCGCGCGGCCTCAGGCTCCAGGCAGCGCATCACGACCTCTTGCAGCCACTCGGGCAGCAATGCCTTGAGTTTGCGAGGCGGCACGGGGTCGACCCACAGGCGCTGGCGCAGCCCGCCTGCGGTTTGCGGGGTACCAAAGGGCAGATCCCCAGTGCACAACTGGTAGAGCATGACGCCGATGGCAAAGATATCGCTGCGCGGGTCGCCGCGCACACCCACAACCTGCTCAGGGGCGATCCACGCGGGCGACCCCACGGCCTTGCGCAGTTGCTCGGCCAGCAGGTCGGGGTAGTGCGCGTGACATGACAGGCCAAAGTCCAGCAACACGACGCTGCCGTCGTCGCGGAACAGCACATTGGCGGGTTTGAGGTCCAGGTGCACGGTGTTCTGCTGGTGCAGGGCGTGCACAGCACGTGCCATGGCCGTGCCCAGCCTGGCGATGTGCTCCACATCGGGCGTGGGGTCCAGCGCCATCTGCTGCTCCAGGGTGCGACCGCTGACATATTCCATCACCAGGTAGGGCAAGCGCGCCAGATCACCGGCAGCGACAAAGCGCGGCACATGGCTGCCTTGCAGCACCTGCATGATCTGGCATTCAATCTCGAAGCTGACGATGTTTTCGGCCCCGTCGCCAGTCGTCATGCGCGGCACCTTCATTGCCATCGCAAAACCGGGGTCGGCTTGGCCGTCGGCATAGTGCACGCGGTAGATGTGGGCCATGCCACCAGCATGGATGCACTCGCCGACGATGAAGCCATCGACGACAGAGCCAGGCTCTAGCAGTTTCATCGCCCGCGCTCCAGGCGGTCCGCAAAAAATTCGTGCAGGCCTACCTTGCGGATGGCCGCTGCAGCGGCCAGGTGGTCGTAAGGCACGCGGTGGAAGGTGAGTTGCGCGCGGTCGGTGTCCAAGAGGCAGTACATGGCGTCCGTGTTGCCATCGCGCGGTTGGCCCACAGAGCCGACGGTTGCCAGCCATTGGCGATGCGGCGGCACCGGTATGGCGACCCCGGGTTGCGGCGTGAAGGGCATCAACTGGTTGCCCGCACCCTGGTAGTAGAGGGTCTGAAAATGCACATGGCCACCGAACACGTATTGCACACCGGGCCATGCGGCCGCGCCGTCCATGCTGGCCTGGGCCGCGCGCGGGTCATAGACGTAGTGCCACAACTGGGGCTCGTTGGCGCTGGCGTGCACAAACAGGGCCTTGTCAAGCTGCAGGGTCAGCGGCAGGCGGCTGAGCCAGTCGCGTTGGTCGGGCATCAGTTGGCGGTGGGTCCAGGCAGCGGTGCTGTCGCCCACGGTTTTGACGACTTGAGGCGGTGTCACCGCCATGGCATCGTGGTTTCCCTGTATGACCAAGGCGCCGTCGTCAGCGAGTTGCATGATGCGGTCGACCACGGCACCGGGGTCGGCACCATAGCCCACCAGGTCGCCTAAAAATACAAAGCGTTCCGCCTGTCGCGCGCGCGCATGGTCCACGCAGGCGTCTAGCGCCTGCATATTGGCGTGGATGTCGGACAGCAAGGCGATGCGCACAATTTTCCCTGTTTACTAGCCCCTGGAAGGGCGGGGCTTAGCGCCATCATGCCTCAGTTGACTGACGCTATGTTTGCAATCCCAGTGACAGCATGTGGCCCAGTCTCGGGTCGCCCTTGCCGCCCAGAACCTGCTGGTAGGCGGCTTGCACGGCGGCCGGGCCCGTGTAATGCTCGACGCGCAGCCACGGGTGGCTGGCGTGTGCGGCCTGCGCAATAAAGGCCTGCCAAGATTGCACCAGACGCTGGCCCAGGCCCTGCGGACCCCATTCGGCGCTGCGTTTCTTGATCTGGGCGGGTGCAAAAAACAACGTGGCCTTGGGGCCGGGCACATCTTTCGCGCCACCCATGTCGGACACATGCGTGGCCCCAATGGAGCTGCTGTACTTCAAGCCCTTGCAATGCGTGTGCAGCGCCTTTCGAAACGCTGCATTGCCTGCAAAGTCCACATAGATGCTAGGTGCGTCGGGCGCTATTTGGTCCAGTTGGTCGTACGTCAACACGCGGTGGTAGCAGCCCAGGCTTTCGCAAAATGCCACGTTACCAGGGGATGTGAGCCCCACCACTTCTACGCCAGTACGCTGCGCCAGTTGAAAGGCCGTGCCGTAGGCGGTCTTGCTGGACGCGCTGGACAGCAGCAACAGCGCGGGTTGCACCGGGTTGGCCGGGTTGGTGGGGCTAGCGGTGGCGCCAAAGAAGTCGTTGTCGGCCAAGAAATCGTCAATCAACCACGAGGTGATGAACAGTGGCCGCAGCAGTGCCTGCACATCCTCGGTGTCGGCGGTGTAAAAAGGGTCGGTCGCACAGCGCATGTACTGGTTGTAGACCCCGTGCAACTGGGCGCGGTGCGGTGCACCATCCATGAAGGAAGTGGCGGAGGTTTTTGTCGGCGTCAAATCCACGGAGCTGGACATTGGGAAGTAGCCATACAGACGTTCACCCACGGGCACATCGGGGTGGCGCGACTCCACCACGTTACCAAAGCCCCACACGGGGATGCGGCCCCAGGCCACGCCATCGGTGCCGGCCACGGGGAAGAATTGCCAGTACTGCATCGCGTTGCCCATCGCTGCATAGGTGATGTTGTTGGATGTCAGTGCAAAGCGGTCTATGCCCACACGCACCTGGCCGTCCGCCAAGGCCGGTATCGAGGTGGTGAGCACCTTTGTGGTGGCAAGTTGGTCTTTGCGGACCAGAAATTCCGTAGTGGTGTTAGCAGTGTTCATGGCGCTACCTTAATGCAATCTGGGCTGGGCAACAACCGCTTGCGGGCGCATGCGAGACAGAGCGTACCGGGCGTCAACAGGGAGCGCTCGGCACGCTGTTCGCTCAGGCGCCGATTTACATCTGCTTAAACAAATGGGAGAAGGGCCGGCTCACACTCAGGTTCTCGGGTCGGCCTTTGATCTTCACGCTGGCTTGGCCACGAAAGTCCCGCGTTACCGTTTCGATAGCCCGGGCATTGACGACGGTCGAGCGGTGGATCTGCCAAAACGCATCGCCATCCAGACCCTCCAGAATGTCGCGTATGGGTGTGCGGATCAGCGCGTCCAACGTCTGCGTGGCAACCAGCGTGTATTTTTCGTCGGACTGGAAGAACAAAACTTCATCCACCGGGATCAGGCGCAACTGGTTGCCCACGCTGGCCTTGATCCAGCTCAAGCGTTCGCTGTGGGGTCTGAGCCGGGCCGTCAGTTGGGCGACCAGCACGTCCAGGTCTTGCACGGGCGCGGGCACCATCGCCAGGCGTTCCCTGAGTCTGCCAACCGCCGCCAACAGGCGCTCGTCCGAATAGGGCTTGAGCACATAGTCCACCGCGTTGGCGTCAAAGGCCTCCACGGCGTAGTGGTCGAAGGCGGTGACAAACACCACGTGGCAACGCAAGTCAAGGTTGGCGGCCAGGCTCCTGGCTACTTCCAAGCCGGTCATCTCGGGCATCTGGATGTCCAGAAACGCCAGTTGCGGCCGCAGCGCGTCTATGGCCTCCAAGGCGGCCTCTCCATCGCCCACATCGGCGACGATGGACAACTCGGGCCACATGCGGGCCAATTTGGCTTTGAGCTGGGCCCGCAGAATGGGCTCGTCTTCGGCAATGACAGCGGTGGTTTGCATCGTGTTGGTCGCGTGATGTCCGGATCAGGAGTCTATATTCATGCCCTGCGCTGGCGGGTGATGAGCCACCACAGGCCCAAGCCCATCAGTATGAACGGCGCCAAGAACGGGAACACGGCCATCAGAATCACTGCCGGAATGAACACCGCCAAGGCTGCAAACAAAAAGCCCAATCCGTAGACCACCGCCAGCACGACGGCAATGGCCAGGGCGGTGGCCCCAAAGCCAATGAGCAGACCGACCGAACCGATGGCCAGACTCTCCACGCCGTCCAGCTCCAGATCGCCCACCTGCACCGGCAGCCAGCCCGTCAACAGCGCAACAAAGCCAACCACGAGTGCGCACGCCAGCAATCCCACCAGGACGATGAAGGCCCGCGCCAGCAGGCGCGCCCACAGACTGTGTGTCTTGCTGGTCGCGGACCACAGCCTGCGCCAGCGACTGGTTGGCGCGGGGGTTGGCACGGTGGTCGTAGCCGTTGGCATTGTGCTGCCGGTAACGATCCAGCCCGCCGGTTGCGAGGCCGCAAAGGCTGCGGCCGACTGCAGCGGAACCTCGATGCTGGCCACAGCGCCTTTGGGCTCGTTGGCGGTCAACGCAAAGCGCCCTTGGTCGCCATACAGCGCGACCAGCCGTTCGCGCAAATTGCCCAGGCCTACGCCGTCACCTGCGCTCGGCGGTTGGCCCGACAGGCCCCGGCCCGTGTCTTTGACTTGCACCCGCAGGTACTGCCCAGCGCTTGCGTGTAGGCGCTCGACCACGATGTCGATGCGGCCGCCCTCGCGCAGCGGTTCCAGGCCGTGTTTGATGGCGTTTTCTACCAGCGATGGCAGCATCATGGGTGGAAAAGCATAGGCCATGACATCGTCGGCCGCGTCGATGCTGAACTCCAGCCGTGCACCCATGCGCATTTGCAAGATATTGAGGTAGGCCCGCACCAATTCCAGCTCCTGCCCGACCGTGGATGTGCTCTCGCGCATCTTGGGCAACGAGGCCCGCAAGTACTGGATCAGGTGGCTCACCATCGTATTCGCGGCAGGCGGGTCTACTTCCGTCAAAGCTTGCACATTGGCCAGCGTGTTGTACAGAAAATGCGGCTCCACCTGCGCCTGCAAGGTCTGCAACCGCGCTTCGGTCACCTGGCGGCTCACATCGCTCAATTCGGCTTCGCGTGTTTTGCGCTCCGCCAGAGCCAGCGACTGGCGCGCGCGGCCAATGAAGAACTTGGCAATGATGGCCATCAGAAACACCGGGATAAAGACCAGCACCAGCGCCGAGCCCACGGCTACACGCCACACGTCGGAACCCACTTTTGCGCGAATGGTGTCCTTGAACTCGGGTGGCAAAACCATCCGTGGACCCGCGTCTACGTGCAGCCCACTTGGCCCGACCGCGGCGTTATGCGGAAGCGCGCGCAGTGCGGCCAGGGATTCGCGGGCGGACTCTTCGTTTTCGCGCGCTGAGGCCAGCAACTGGTCAAAGGAGCGTAGCGCACCGCTGACATCCACTCCCTTGTCGCGCAGCCGATCAACCGCGTCTTGCCGGGTCTCTTCCACGGCCTGGCGCGCTTCTGTGGCGGCATCCAACGCGGACTCGGCGGCGTCGCGGGCGGTCTCCATGGCTGCTTCGCTGGCCTCGCGGGCACTTTCCATCACAGCTTCTTCTACGCCGTCTTGTGCCCGCGCGAGTGCGGCCTTTGCCCGCTCAATCTCGGTCAGGGCGCGTTCCAGCTCGCGCAGGCGCTGCGCATCGGTGGTTCGCTCGCGGATGGTGCTGACCACCCCCTGCGCCAAGTTCAAGGCGGTGCCCTCCACGGCCAATCCCACTTCGCGCTGGATGGCGCGCCGCTCATCGGGCGTTGCGCCGCTGTCGACCAGGTGGATCACATGCACCGGCAAGCTGAAGAAGACCAGCATCACCAGCGTGGTGATGCCGCCAAGCAACAAGCCCCACCAGGGGGTCTTGTGGATCTGGTTGCCGATCGTTTTGAACATGGTGCCTGGCCCCTTTGCAGTTTATGGCGGTGGCGCAAACAGGTGTTTACGCGCAATGGGGCTCAGAATACGGCCCACCCGCCCGTCCGGCCAGCACCAAAGGACGGATTGCAGAATCCGGGGAATGAACGGAAGACCGACTAGTGTCCAGCCTGGTCGCCCCACAGTTGCTGCAGGCGTGCATCGCGGCCGCAGCTGGTGCGGTAGTACTTGTAGCGGATTGGATTCTTCTTGTAATAGTCTTGGTGGTAGTCCTCGGCTGGGTAGAACGCACCTGCCAGCACGATGTCGGTGACGATAGGCTCTTTGAACGGTTTGGACTTTTCGAGTGCGGCGCGCGCGGCTTGGGCCAGCTTCAACTGCTCGTCGCCATGGGCAAAGATCACCGTGCGGTAGGGCGAACCATGGTCGCAGAACTGCTGGTCTTTGACCGTGGGGTCAATGGTGTGCCAGTAGTAGGCCACCAGCCGCTCGTAGCTGACCTTGGACGGGTCATACACCACCTCTACCGCCTCGGCGTGGCCAGTCGTGTGACCCGATACCTGTTCGTAGGTGGGGTTGGCAGTCTTGCCACCGGTGTAGCCTGACGTGGTGGAAATCACGCCCGGGATCTTGTCGAAGTCTGACTCCACACACCAGAAGCAGCCACCGGCAAAGGTGGCCTTGGCGGTGCTGGCCATGGGCGCACTGGCGGCTGTGGGTGTTGGGGCTGGTTTCGGTGCCGGCGTTTGGGCCAACAGGCCGCCTGCGAACAGGCCCAGGGCGCTGGATAGGATAAGGACGCGGCGTAAGCTCATGGGGGGTGCTCCAGGGTGAAAGATTAAGTGTCTATGCACAGTTGGTCGTGGCAGCCGAGAAAATCTTTCATATGTCTCGCAAAACCATCAATGCGGGCGAATTTGTAACGCTATCGGGTCAAGGGCGGCACGACCGGTTGTTCCCATGCTACTCGCTGAACAAGAGTTGAAATAAAAATGCACAATACAACCCCGTTTAACCCAGTTGAGGGGCGGCGTTTGCTACATTATTTGTAGCAACGTGTCTATATATTATGAGGGTTCTAGCCCAAATTTACTGAAATTTTCCCCTGCAACGGTAAAATATACCCACAGTGGGTTTTAAGCGCCGTTTTTTGGGCAAGCTACACGCGCATCCGAGGGCAGCATGTACTCCGCGACTTTTATTTTTGACACCAAGCAGTTCGACGAAGATTTTCACCGCCTGGACGCCCTGATCGCCGCCGCAGCCAAGGAAACCGAGGGATATCTGGGCGAAGAGGCCTGGGAGGACACCA
>JBBQBG010000162.1:0-8845 GCA_038317285.1 Burkholderiales bacterium
AAAGTGCGCATTTTCAAAATGCGCCGTCGTAAGCACTATCAAAAACGTCAAGGTCACCGCCAGCTGTTCACAGAACTGCAAATCGGCGCCATCGTAGGATAAGGTCATGGCACAGAAAAAAGGCGGCGGCTCTACGCGAAATGGGCGCGATTCCAAGCCCAAAATGCTCGGCGTGAAGAAATTCGGCGGCGAATTGGTTAGCGGCGGTGCGATCATTGTGCGCCAGCGGGGTACCAAGTTCCACCCCGGCACTAACGTCGGCATCGGCAAGGATCACACTTTGTTTGCCCTGACTGAAGGTCATGTTTCGTTCACCACCAAAGGTGCATTGAACAAACACACGGTGAATGTGACTGCAGCTTAATCTGCGGTTGCCCTTCCCTAGAAACCCTGCGCCTAAAGCGCGGGGTTTTTCGTTTATAACCACGCTATAAATCATGAAGTTCGTCGACGAAGCCTATATTGATATCTCTGCTGGAGACGGCGGGGCGGGCTGCGTCTCGTTTCGGCATGAAAAGTACAAAGAGTTTGGTGGCCCCAATGGCGGCGACGGTGGCCGTGGTGGTCACGTGTTCGCGGTCGCGGACCCCAACCTCAACACCCTGGTCGACTTCCGCTTTTCGCGTCGACACGATGCCAAGCGCGGCGAGCACGGCATGGGCTCCGACATGTTCGGCGCAGCGGGTGACGACATCACACTCAAAATGCCGGTCGGCACGATCATCACAGACGCCGAAACCGGCGAAGTGTTGTTTGAGTTGCTGAACCCAGGCGACGTCATCACCATCGCCAAGGGCGGTGACGGTGGCTTTGGCAACATGCGCTTCAAGAGCGCTATCAACCGCGCACCGCGTCAAAAGACGCCCGGCTGGCCGGGTGAGAAAAAGAGCCTCAAGCTCGAACTGAAGGTGCTGGCCGATGTGGGCCTGCTAGGCATGCCCAATGCGGGAAAATCCACCTTTATCACCGCCATTTCGAACGCCCGCCCGCGCATTGCGGATTATCCGTTCACCACGCTGCACCCCAATCTGGGGGTGGTGCGCGTCGGCCCTGAGCAAAGCTTTGTGGTGGCTGATCTGCCCGGCTTGATCGAAGGCGCTTCCGAAGGCGCGGGCCTGGGGCATCTGTTCTTGCGCCACCTGACCCGCACCCGCTTGCTGCTGCACATTGTGGATATGGCACCGTTTGACGAAGGCGTCGATACCGTCGCGCAGGCCAAGGCCATCGTCAATGAGCTGAAAAAGTACGACACCGACTTGTACAAAAAGCCACGCTGGCTGGTGCTCAACAAATTGGACATGGTGGATTCTGAAAAGCGTGCAGCCCTGGTTAAGGATTTCGTAAAGCGCTTCAAGTTCAAGGGCCCGGTGTTCGAGATTTCAGCCCTGACCCGCGAAGGCTGCGAGTCGCTGGTCAAAGAAATCTACAAGCACGTCAAGGCGCAACAGGTGGCCGAGCAAACGCCTGAGGTCATTGACCCACGTTTCGTCGAAGCCCCTGACGCATAATTCACTATCAAAACAGTAGCTGTTCACGCAATGTGGACGAGGGCTACAGCCAAAAATGGTAAATATGTCTGGTTCTACGGCGTTGCGTGACGCCAAACGTGTGGTAGTCAAAGTGGGCTCCAGCTTGGTCACCAACGACGGCCAAGGCTTGGACGAAGTCGCCATCGGCGAATGGTGCCGCCAGATGGCCTATCTGATGCGCGACGGTCGTGAGGTCATCATGGTCTCCAGCGGCGCCATTGCCGAAGGCATGAAGCGCCTGGGCTGGACGGTGCGTCCCAAGGCCATCCAAGAACTGCAGGCGGCCGCAGCGGTCGGACAAATGGGCCTGGCCCAGATGTACGAGACCAAGCTCAAGCTCAATGGCCTGGGTAGCGCCCAGGTGCTTCTGACCCATGCGGACCTGGCTGACCGCGAACGCTACCTGAATGCCCGCTCCACGCTGCTGACGCTGCTCAAGCTGGGCGTGGTGCCTGTCATCAACGAAAACGACACCGTCGTCAACGACGAAATCAAGTTCGGCGACAACGACACGCTGGGCGCGCTGGTCGCCAACTTGGTGGAAGCTGACGCGCTGGTCATTTTGACCGACCAAAAAGGCCTCTTCACAGCCGACCCCCGCAAAGATCCAACCGCCGAATTTGTTCACGAAGCACGCGCTGGCGACGCATCGCTAGAGGCCATGGCGGGCGGCGCAGGCTCCAGTCTGGGCCGCGGCGGCATGATCACCAAAATCTTGGCCGCCAAGCGGGCTGCAGGCTCTGGTGCCTCCACCGTCATTGCCTGGGGCCGCGAGCCGGATGCGCTGATCCGGCTGATCCAGGGCGAGGCCATTGGCACGTTGCTGGTGGCGCAAACCCAGAAAAATCAAGCACGCAAACAGTGGATGGCTGACCATCTGCAAATGCGTGGTGCCGTGGTTGTGGACGATGGGGCGGCGGTGAAGGTGCGTGCCGAAGGCAAAAGCCTGCTCCCGATCGGCATGGTTTCTGTGGAAGGCGACTTTTCGCGCGGCGACGTCATCGCGGTGCGCGATGGCTCAGGCCTGGAGTTTGCCCGAGGACTGGCCAATTACTCCAGCTCCGAGGCGCGCTTGTTGTGCCGCAAGCCTTCGGCCGACATTGAAAGACTATTGGGCTACGCTGCCGAGCCCGAGATGCTGAACCGGGACAACCTAGTTCTGACCGCTAAGTAAAGCGTCGGGTCGCGCTGCGCAGGGCGTCCATCAGTCGTATGGTTGGTGCCGACGCTTCAGCGCACGAATCGTGTCATCGCGCTTACTGGACGTTCGTCCATCGCACCCCCCTTGTTTGGCGATGGCATAGGCATGGCGTGATGGCAAATTGTCGGTCATTGGCTTCCATTCCGCGTTCTGAACTGTGATCCATTTACCATCGGAACCGGCTCTTGCATAGGTTTTGACGTCACCTTTGGCGCACAAAATGCCTTCGTAAGCCGCATTGGTGGAGCCCGACGCATTGCGCATGACAACCACATAGCGCAGCACACCGTCAGTGGCGCCAACGCTCAGCGTTTCGGGATCAATACCGACTTGCAGCGTGACGTACGACGGCATCTCTACAGGGATAAGCTTCTCTTTGGAATACACCGATGGCAGTGGTACGTTTTCTTCAGCCCATTCGGGCACTTCAGCCGGGGTTTGACCCCAAGCGCCGGCAGCTGCCAACGCCACAAAAATCCCTGCAATGTATCTAAATCCCATGCTTGTTTCCGTCGTCCTGGTCCGTAGTTATGTTGGGCGTATCCGCAGCTGGATTCAGGGGCGCGCCGTGGTGGTGCTGATCCAAGCCCGTTGATTGTTGATGGTGATCGCCACCCGTCGCATCCTGAATTGGATCATGGGAGCGGTGTCCTTGGCGCAAATATCGGTTGCGGGGCTCCGTGCGGGGCAAATAGCGGGCGAGTTCGGTCAGGGCGGTTTCATACACCCCCCGTTTGAACTCAACCACGGCGTCCAGCGGCACCCAGTAGTCATTCCAACGCCAAGCGTCGAACTCGGGGTGGTCGGTGGCACGCAGGTTCAAATCCCAGTCGTGCCCCATGAGCTTGAGTAAAAACCAGATTTGTTTCTGGCCTTTGTAGTGGCCGCGCGCGTCGCGGCGGATGTAACGGTCAGGCACCTCGTAGCGCAACCAGTCTCGGGTGCGGGCAACTATGCTCACGTGCTCCGGATGGAGCCCCACTTCCTCGTGCAATTCCCGGATCATGGCCTGCTCGGGGGTTTCGCCCCGGTCAATGCCACCCTGCGGAAACTGCCACGAATGGGTTCGTATGCGTTTGCCCCAAAATACCTGATTTTTCTGGTTGAGCAGGACGATGCCGACGTTCGGCCGAAAGCCGTCCCGGTCAAGCATAATCAAACCCCAATTTTTAAACTTCGTTCATTATGCACAGCAACTGCCGTGTATCAAGGGGCGAGGGCCTCTGAAGTTTCGCGAGTGACCCCATGAAAGCATCCCAATTTTTCATTTCCACCCTTAAAGAGGCACCTGCCGACGCCGAAGTTGCCAGCCATAAGTTGATGATGCGCGCCGGCATGATCAAAAAACTGGGCGCCGGGATCTACACCTATATGCCCATGGGCTTGCGGGTGATCCGCAAGGTCGAGGCCATTGTGCGGGAAGAAATGAACCGCGCCGGCTCCGTGGAGCTCACCATGCCGGTGATCCAGCCCGCCGAGCTGTGGCAGGAAACCGGGCGTTTCACGACCAACGGCCCCGAGCTGTTGCGCATCAAGGACCGCCATGATCGCGATTTCGTTGTGCAGCCGACCAGCGAAGAAGTGATTACTGACATTGCGCGCCAGGAAATCAAGAGCTACAAGCAGTTGCCGAAGAATTTTTACCAAATCCAGACCAAATTCCGCGACGAGCGCCGCCCCCGTTTTGGTCTGATGCGCGGGCGCGAGTTCACGATGAAGGACGCCTACAGCTTCGACCGTGATTTGGACGCCGCCAAGAAAAGTTATGACGTGATGAGCGGTGCCTACCGCCGCATTTTTGACCGTTTTGGCCTGCGTTACCGCGCCGTTGCGGCCGACAGCGGGGCCATTGGCGGTGATTTGAGTGAAGAATTCCAGGTGATTGCCGACACCGGCGAAGACGCCATCGTCTACTGCCCCGACAGCAGCTACGCCGCCAATATGGAAAAGGCCGAGGCATTGGCGCCAGTGGGTCCGCGCGGAGCGGCTACCCAGGCCATGACTAAAGTGTCTACGCCGGGCAAGAGCACCTGCGAAGACGTGGCGGAACTATTGGCAGTTGCCTTGCAATCCACGGTCAAATCGCTCGTGTTGGCCACGGACGCCAAAGATGACAAGGGCAATGTTGTCAAGACCCAGGTCTGGTTGCTGCTACTGCGCGGCGACCACGACATGAATGAAGTCAAGGTTGGCAAAGTACCGGGTCTGGCGGATTTCCGTTTTGCGACCTTGCCCGAGGTGGAAGAGCATTTTGGTTGCAAACCCGGTTACCTGGGTCCCATCGGCCTGCAAAAACCGGTCAAGCTGGTCGTGGACCGTGAAGTGGCCGTCATGGCCGACTGGATCTGCGGCGCCAATGCCGAAGACTTCCACACCACCGGCGTCAACTGGGGCCGCGACCTGCCCGAACCCACGCTGGTGGCTGACCTGCGCAACGTAAAAGCTGGCGACCTGTCGCCCGACGGCAAGGGCGTATTGGCGATTGAGCGCGGCATCGAAGTGGGGCACGTGTTTGTGCTGGGCACCAAGTACAGCAAGCCCATGAACGCCACGTTCCTGGACGTCAACGGCAAACCCCAGTTCATGGAAATGGGCTGCTACGGCATTGGTATCACCCGCCTGCCTGCCGCTGCGATCGAGCAGAACCACGACGACAAAGGCATCATCTGGCCCGATGCCTTGGCGCCCTTCACCGTGGTGCTGTGCCCCATCAGCCCAGACCGCTTTCCCGAAGTCAAGACCGCCGCCGACACTCTGTATGCGGAGCTGCTGGCCGCCGGTGTGGACGTGCTGCTGGACGACCGCAACGAGCGTCCCGGTGCCATGTTCGCCGATTGGGAGCTGATTGGCGTGCCCCATCGGATCACCATTGGCGACCGCACGCTCAAAGAGGGCGTGGTCGAATACCAGCACCGCCGCGATAGCGCAGCCACCAAAGTCGCACTGGGTGAAGCGGCGGCGATGATCCGCTCCAAATTGGCGGTATGACGGATGGAGTGAAGGCTGGCAGAACGGCTGAAGGGACTACGCTGGGAGTCAGTGTTACGCGAAGAAATTGCCTTATGCCCTCGTTGGTTGGGCTTGGGCTGCTATCAATTGGAGAGCACGCCTGGGCTGGCGGCCAGATTGAAGAACCGCTGATCGACGCGGTGCGCTCGGCCCTTGGCAGCGCAGTACGCAATGCGGCGCCGCCGATACCCGAGTTTGCCAGCACCGAGGCGCACCTGCATTACCTGCGCTGGCTGGGCACCATGAGCGAGCGACTGAGCAAGAAAAAGAAAGATTTTGAAACCCGCAAGGAATTTTTGCAAACCGTCTGGTACGAGAGCAAGCGGGCCGGGCTGGATGTGGCCCTGGTGCTGGGCCTAATTCAGGTGGAGAGCAATTTTCGCAAGTACGCGGTGTCGGTGGTCGGTGCCCGTGGCTATATGCAGGTCATGCCGTTCTGGACCCGTGCGCTGGGCGATGGCGATGCCGCCAAACTGTTCCATATGCAGACCAATTTGCGCTTTGGCTGTGTGATCTTGCGGCATTATCTGGACCGGGAAAAAGGCGATCTTTTCTTGGCGCTGGGGCGGTACAACGGGTCGCGGGGGAAACCGCAGTATCCGGATGCTGTGTTTGCCAACAAGCGGCTGTGGGAGTTTACGGGTCGCTAGTCTCGGGCTTTTGTACGTCTATGCTTTTGAGTGGGATCAGTTGGGCTGCACGTTTTGCTACGTGTCCCCCGGCCATGCCAGCATGGCCTCCTCCTTTACCTACGCAAAACGTACAGCCCAACTGATCTCGCGCTATGTGTTTGGACCGCCTGCAAAACTGACCAATCCCCTCGCTAACGAACACTCCAGCAGCGGGCACTGGGTGGGTGTTCTGCGCAGGGAAAGGAGGAGCGCGTAGCGCGGGGGACACGGAGCAGAACGCCCACCCAGTGCCCGCTGCTGGCGAGCGCCCAAGGTGCAGGCGGGCGTAGTGTCTTACAAACCGCGGTAAGAAATCAGCTCGGCGTAGACCCCAAAGCCTGCTGCAACTCACCGTTCTCGTACATCTCCATCATGATTTCTGATCCACCGATGAATTCACCCTTGACGTACAACTGGGGAATCGTGGGCCAATTGCTGTAATCCTTGATGCCAGTGCGGATTTCGTCGTCTTCCAGCACATTGACTGTCTTGATGGACTTGGCATCCACGCCGCAAGCTTTCAGGATCTGGATCGCACGGCCGGAAAAGCCGCATTGCGGAAAGCTGGCATTGCCCTTCATGAACAGCAGAACTTCGTTGTTCTTGACGAGTTCGTCGATGCGTTGTTGTGTGTCGCTCATGGCAATAGCTCCAAAAAATAATGGATTATCCCAGACCGCGCCGCAGAGGCGCTCCAAATCGGGAATGCCGCTATCAAGGGCAGGGCATTGGCGCGGCTACCCCAGGGCGGCCACGTGTTCGGCGGGCTTGACCAGTGCGCTGGTGCCAAACATCAGGTGTTCGACCACGACCAGCAGCACGCACAACAGGATGAACAGGGGGAGTTGGCCGGTGCCCCAACGGTCTTCGCGCCACTGCTTCTCCAGTGAGTACCACCAGTCGGCGCTGCACCAAAGGCGCACCGATTCGATAAAACTGCCCCAGTCTTTGAAAATGATCTTGCCCATCGCCAGATAGACCGGGACGTTGATGATGATCAGGATGAACCAGTGTGCGCTGTTGGCATTCATGACTACAGGGATTGGTGAAAATCAGGGATTCTGCGCACACTGGGCGCCGCTGCAACGCTCGATGCCCGCCAGGTCGCGGCGCGACTGCGCCTTGCGCAAGCCTGCGTCCGCCAGCAATGACCGCACGGCGGCGGCTTGGTCGTAGCCATGCTCCAGCAACAGCCAACCGCCGGGCAACAGATGTTTCGACGCCTGGCGGATGATGGTGCGGATGTCGTCCAGGCCATCCGCACCGCTGGCCAGGGCTTGCAAAGGCTCGTCTTTCAGCGCGGTCAGATGGTGGTCTGCGCTGGCGATGTAGGGTGGGTTGGAGACGATGGCGTCGAATGCGCCTTGCACGCCGTCGAGCCAATTGCCCTGTGTGAACTGCACGTTCAGGTTCAAGCGCCGGGCATTGGCCTGTGCCACGGCCAACGCGTCGGCGCTGTAGTCGACGGCCACCACGTTCAACCCCGGTCGGGTGTGTTGCAGTGCCAACGCAATGGCGCCGCTGCCGGTGCCCAAGTCGATGACGCGACCGCTGGTTGGCAGCAGCTCCAACGCCCATTCGACGAGGGTTTCGGTATCCGGCCGAGGCACCAGCACGCGGCGATCGACCTGCAAGTCCAATCCGAAAAACTCTTTGTGCCCGGTGATGTAGGCCAGGGGTTCGCCAGCCGCACGGCGCAGTACCGCTTGCTCTAGCGCCGTTAGTGCCGCAGCCGGCAGAGGGTCGGTGTCATGCGCCAGCAGCCACGCGCGGTCATGGGCCGCGCGCCCCAGCACGTGCAACAGCAGCAACTGTGCGTCCAGCCGGTCGAGGCCCAGCACCTGGGCGTGGCGCAGTGCTTGGTCCACACGCATGGACGAAGGTGAGGTTGGTGTTGCTTCAGACATTTGCTATGCAATCAATAGCTGCTCACGCATATTCTACGAGGGCCACAGCCGAATTTCATATGAGTGGTTCGTGCAACAGGTTTATGCGTTCAGTTCCAGTGCCGCCAATTGCTCGGCGGCCTCGTAAGCCTGCAGCGCGTCCACCACGTCTTGCAGATCGCCTTCCATGATTTGCAGCAACTTATAAAGCGTCAGGTTGATGCGGTGGTCGGTCAGACGCCCTTGCGGGAAGTTGTAGGTGCGGATGCGGTCGCTGCGGTCGCCGCTGCCGACCAGGCTTTTGCGCTCGGCCGCGTCTTTGGCGGCGCGCTCGCTGCGGTCCTTCTCGTGGATGCGGGCGGTCAGCACCTTCAGCGCTTGCGCCTTGTTGCTGTGCTGGCTCCGTCCGTCCTGGCACTCGGCGACGATGCCAGTGGGGATGTGGGTGATGCGCACCGCTGAGTCGGTCTTGTTGATGTGCTGGCCGCCGGCGCCACTGGCGCGGTAGGTGTCGATGCGCAAGTCTGACGGGTTGATCTTGATCGCCTC
>JBBQBG010000163.1:0-8843 GCA_038317285.1 Burkholderiales bacterium
TGTTGCAGCTCCTCAAGCTCGGTGTTGATGAAAATCCGAAAAGCCTGAAATGTGCGCGTTGCAGGGTCCTTGCCCGGCTCGCGGGTTTTGACCGTGTCAGCCACGAGTTGGGCCAGTTCGGTGGTGGTTGAAATTGGGCCCCGTTCCTGTCGGCGAGCAACAATCGCCTTTGCAATGGGGCCAGCAAACCGTTCTTCACCATATTCACGTATCACCTCCGCGATTTGATTGGTTTCAGCTGTCTCCAGCCACTGCGCCACACTCTCCCCACGCGTGGTGTCCATGCGCATGTCCAGCGGCCCGTCAAAGCGGAAGCTGAACCCACGATGCGGGTTGTCGATCTGGGGTGAACTCACACCCAGATCCATCAAGATGCCTGCCACGCTGGCTGCGGGTAACTCGGCCACGTGCGAAAACGCCGCGTGCCGAATGGAGAAGCGTTCGTCGTCAATGGCATTGGCCTGGGCGACGGCTTCGGGGTCGCGGTCAAACGCGATCAAGCGCCCCAGCGGCGAGAGCCGCGACAGAATCAGACGAGAGTGGCCACCGCGCCCGAACGTCGCGTCCACATAAAGGCCATCTGCCTCAGGCGCACAGAGATCCGCGGTATTGTTGAATAAGGCATCCACGGCTTCGTTCAACAATACGGTGGCATGGTTCCATGGAGTTTCCACCGCCCGGCCTTAGAAGGAAAAGTCCTTGAAGACATCGGGCATGGCAGCTTGCATGGCCCGGGCTTCCTGGGCGTCGTACGTCGCCTTGTCCCACAACTCGAAGTGTGTGCCCATGCCCAGCAACACGGTGTCTTTGGCAATGCCTGCGCCTTCGCGCAGCTCTGGCGAAACGAGCACGCGCCCGGTGCCATCCATTTCGACATCCATGGCATTGCCAAGGAAGATACGTTTCCACCACTGGGCATCCATGGGCAAGGCCGCAATGCGGGCCGCAAATTTTTCCCACTCCGGGCGGGGGAACACCAGCAGGCAGCCGTGCGGGTGCTTGGTGATGGTCAGTTGTCCGGCCGCCGTCGCGCTCAGGACGTCACGGTGCCGGGTCGGCACGGAGAGCCTACCCTTTGCATCCAGACTGAGAGACGAAGCCCCTTGAAACACCAAAATCCACCTTTTCTTGCACGGACAGGCAAAAAGCTCCTTTTAAAGACACTTTTCACCACTTAATTGCACTTTTTTGCACTGTATCAGTAAAAGTGAATCCTGCAAGGGGGCAAACGAGAATTTTTTCCAATGAAATCAAGGACTTAGAAGCGTTTTCGAACCCGGAATTGCAGCGAAAATCGTTCTAAATTAAGGACTTAGCGCATGCAATGAAAGTAACGCTTGAGAAGCGGCACATCAAACGCTTTGCGAAGGCTTATCACGCTGAACTGCGCAATAGGTGTCACGAGATGTAACGCGACAGAACTTTGACGCCTAGATGGGACGCGGCAGTACGCGGGCGTGTTCGTTGATGCCGATGACGTTGAAAAAAGCAGCTACCAAACGGTGCACATCACGGAACTGAACATGGCAGCCTTCGGCCTCGCGCATGGCCACCCAATTGAGAATGCTGCCAGCGGCCGAGAAATCGACGCGAACGAGGCCCTTGCAAGACACCACAATGCCATCGCCACGGTGTTCAGCAGACTCGAAACCGTCGAAGGCATGCGTGGCATCCCCCAACACGCTGCCCGCTAGTTCCAGGTTGATCGCCTGTGCGCCATCCAAGCCGATGGGCGTGGTGGGCGCCTGGGCAAAACCAGAGTTCCAGGCGCTGGGTTGTGTGGCTGTGATGGTAGTGGCTGCAGCGTCTTCTTCCGCCTCTACATTGGCGTACTCACAACGCGCCTCTTGCCAGGCCGGTGGAGACACTTCGTAGGTGACGCAATAGTCCAGCGCCGCCAGTTCAAAATCGTCGTGCAATTGCAAGGTTCTGAGCGCGTTGAGCCGCATCGCCCACCAATCGGGGTTGATGGTCTGATCGCCGGATGGCATCATGGTGCGCAGCGTGTCCACCAGTTGCTGGGCACCACTGAAACGCAAGGCTACCGGCTCGTCGCAAAGGCTGCCAAAGAGCCCCGCCATCAACGGCATGGCGTCTTCGGAAATACGCGCCAAACGCGACCAATCGAGGTGCCAAGGCGTGGAATTGGAGGCCATGGCATCGCGCAGATGTTCCAGTGCCATTGCATTCAATTCGGCAGGGCTGCTCCAGATGGCGCCGATAGAATAGTCACGGCTGGCACGTTGCGGCGTAGCGCCTTGCGCGCTGGGTGGGGTGCGTTCGGAAGGTGCGGCAGTGGCATCACCGATGGCACTCCACTGGGGTATAACGGTTTCAAACCGGTGGGAAAACTCGACCAGGGCTTCGTCAAAGCGTGCACGGTCTTGCGTGGCACGGTACAAGTCCAGCAAGGCAGCCGCCCACGACTGAGCGACTTCGGGCATTAGCGCGTCGCCGCGCAGCGCGGCCAGCAGACCGCTTTCGGCACCTTCGTCATCGCCATTGGCAAAACGGATGGCAGCTTCTTCCAGTTCGGGATCGGTAGCCATGTCTTCCACATCGATGGCAAACAGCTTGGATGTGGAGAAGCCTTGGTCTGCACCGTCGTAACTATTTGCGAGCGTTCCCAGAATCGGTATTTGGCCAATGCCAGGGCGCGGTTTGGACGCATGATTCTGTGAACGCTGGGGTGGCAGTTCCATGCCATCGCCCATTTCTGTCGCTTTGAAATCTGCGCCAGGGGTGCCCGCGTCACCCAGGTTCATGTGCGACGACTCCGCCAAATCAAACTGCTGTGAAATGGACATGGACGCCAGATTGGGCGAGGGCGCCATGTGCGCAGGCACCGTAGGCTCGGGCGGCGGCGGATTGGCGCTTGCAGCACCCGCATTCAAGGCGTTGGCCGCATCCTGCTTGCCCTTCCACCACTGCTTGGACATCTGGGCTTCGATCTCATCGATTTTCTTCAACGTGACGGCTCGCCCATCAGGATCGGTTGCCATGCTGGATTGGAAAATCGAAGGTCTGCCCATGCCCACCACAGCCGACACGCCCCGGCTGCGCAGCTTGCGCAACTGGTCAAATTCTCGCTTGCGGATGAAGTCGTTCTGGCGCTTGCGCTCAATCATCTGCTTGAGCACCTGCTTGTCAAAGCTACTGTCCTGGTCAGGCTGTGGTCGTTCTAACTCCGACCAGTCTTTGGTCGGGTTGCGGACGAACATTGCCATCTTGGACAACAATCCTGGGCTATCGCTTTTGGTGGCCATGTGCTCAGTTTAACGAACGAACAAATTCATCGCAGCCGCGGTCTATCAATCCCCAAACATCTTCTGCTTGAGTTCCCGGCGCTGCTGCGCTTCCAATGACAGTGTTGCAGTTGGCCGTGCCAGCAAACGCCCCACGCCAATGGCTTCGCCGGTTTCATCACAATAACCATAGTCACCGGCATCGATTCGGCCAATGGACTGCTCGATCTTCTTCAGCAGCTTGCGTTCACGGTCACGGGTGCGCAACTCCAGAGCATGCTCTTCTTCGATCGTGGCACGGTCGGCGGGATCGGGCACCACCGACGTATCTTCACGTAAATGCTCCGTGGTCTCGCCGGCGCTGTTAAGGATGTCGAGCTTGAGCTTGGTCAGCTTGAGACGGAATGCCGCCAGTTGCATGGCGTTCATGTATTCAGAATCTGGCATGGCCATCAATTCCGCATCCGAGAGGTCTGCCACTGCGGTTGTTTTCCAGTTGTTGGCGAGCTTCGGGTCTTTTTTGATCGAAGACGGCAAGGCCGGAACAATGATGGGGGTTGGCGTGGATTGCGTATAGCTGGCTTTGGCCGCCGTGGATGCCACGCTCTGAGCAATGGACGGCACGGTCAACTGTGCCAGCCGGGACGACGGCCGCCCCGCTTTGGCAGGTACAGCGGCCGCCGGTGCAGCAACAACCACTTTTTCGACGGCCGCGGAGGTGGCGGCTACGGGAGATTTGGACTTGGAGGGAGCGGATGTCTGCATTGGCTTGGCTGACGTTTTGGAAACGGGCATGGGAACAGGGCTGGCAACAGCCCGGGGTTTGGAAATAGCGGGTTTTGAATCCGATGGAGTGACCTTCTTGGCCGTAACGGTTTTGGGCGGGACTGCGGTTTTGCCAGCAGGTTTAGGCGTTGATTTTGCGCTGACTTTCGCGACGGGCTTGGCAGTTTTTGTGGCGGCCTTTGGCGCGGGTTTGGCGACAGGCGCTTTGGCCGGCGGCTTGGCCGCTGTCTTGGAGGCCGCTTTCGGCGCGGCCTTGGGAGCGCTGGCGCTCTTGGCGATGGGCTTGGACACCGGTTTGGCGACGGGTTTTCCTTTAGGCTTGGCAACAACGGCCTTTGCCTTGGGTTTGGTGGCCGTAGCCTTGCTGTCTTTTCCAGATTTAGCGTTCACTTCGTGTCTCCTGGCAGAAATCTCCTGCGCATGGTCGATGGGGCCTGCTGCCTCAGCCTTGCCTTTGACAGGCTTTTTTGGCTGGGCTTCTCCGGCGCGCGAGTTTACAGGCTTCCCCTTGGCAAAACCCATACGTTGCAAAATCGAGACAATCATTTGGCTTTCAATCTGAAAAAAATATTTCAAAACGTGCGGCGAATCCCCAAGCTTCACCCACCCCGCGTCACACCAAAGACTGCTCCATGCCTTGCAACAAAATGTCCTTCGGCAAATCGATGCCAATGAAGACCATTTTGCTGCACCGCTGTTCACCGTCGGCCCATTGTGGCCCCAAATCGCTGCCCATCAACTGGTGTACGCCCTGGAATATGACTTTGCGGTCCGTGCCCTTCATATAGAGCACACCTTTGTAGCGCAGCATGCGCGGGCCGTAGATGTTGACGATGGCGCCCAGGAAATCTTCCAGCTTGGCCGCATCAAACGGCCGGTCGGATTTGAAGACAAAGCTCTTGACGTCGTCATCGTGGCTGTGATGGTGACCAGCGCCATGCGCGTGTGAGGGGTGGTCGCATTGCTCTCCCGGCGCGTGGTCGTGGCCCTCGTGGCCTTCTGCATGGTCGCCATGGTCATGGTCATGGTCATGGTCATGACCATGGTCGTGGTCGTGCGTGTCTTCCTTGAGGAAGTCCGGGTCGATATCCAGCTTGGCGTTCAGGTTGAAGCCGCGCAGGTCAAACACCTCGCTCAAAGCCACCTCACCAAAGTGCACCGCCTTTTGCGGCGCGCGCGGGTTCATGTGCTTGATGCGGTGCATCAGGGCGTCAACCTCGTCCTTTGACACCAAATCGGTCTTGCTGATGAAAATCTGGTCGGCAAAGCCCACCTGGCGACGCGCTTCCTGTCGGTCGTTCAGCTGTTGCTCCGCATGTTTCGCATCGACCAGGGTCAGGATGGAATCCAGCAAATAGGACTCCGCAATCTCGTCGTCCATAAAAAAGGTCTGGGCCACCGGACCGGGGTCGGCCACGCCGGTGGTCTCGATCACCACGCGCTCGAAGTCCAGCTCGCCCTTGCGCTTTTTCTCGGCCAGATCGCGCAGCGTGGCGCGCAGGTCTTCGCGGATGGTGCAGCAGATGCAACCGTTGCTCATCTGGATGATCTGCTCGTTGGTGTCGCTGACCAGGATGTCGCTGTCGATGTTCTCTTCGCCGAATTCGTTTTCGATGACAGCAATCTTTTGGCCGTGGGCCTCAGCCAACACGCGCTTGAGCAGCGTGGTTTTGCCCGAGCCCAGAAAGCCGGTCAGGATGGTGGCGGGAATCAAACTCATGGGTCAATCCAAAAATCAGCAGGTGGGGAGTGTACTGGTCATTTCAAGGCGCAGCACTTACAAGAAATAGGCTATTTTGAGAGCAGGGCTGCGCGCGAATCGAGCGCCAGGGCTGGGGTGAAGGCCAAAGTGAGGTAAAGGAGGAGCCCGAAGGGCGGGGGACACGAACGGCGGCGTTCACCCCAGCCCTGGCGCGGGCGCACAGTTGGGTCTTGCTATTTGCGCATCACCACCAACCCCTTGAGGTATTCACCCTCGGGGAACGCAATGGTCATGGGGTGGTCGGGCGCGCCGCCCATGCGCTCGGTGATAAAGCCATCCACGCCGGCGTCCGCACCGGCACCCGCCACGATTTTGTGGAACAGGTCGGCGCTGATGCCGCCGGAGCAGGAATAGGTAAACAGCACGCCGCCGGGCTCCAACAGCTTCAGCGCCAGCCGGTTGATGTCTTTGTAAGCCCGGGCCGCGCGCTCGGCATGGGCTATTGTGGGGGCGAACTTGGGCGGGTCCAGCACGATGGCGTCAAAGGTCCGGCCATCGCCCAAAAATTGCCGCAGTGAAGCATTGACGTCGGCGTCCATAAACGTGGTTTGCCCCACATCCAGGCCGTTGAGTGCCACATTGGCGCGGGCCTGTTCCAGCGCCGCGCCGGAGGAGTCGATGGACGTGACATGCGATCCGGTAAAGCCGCCAGCCCTCAGCCCGGCCAATGCCGCCACGGTAAAGCCGCCGGTGTAGCAAAAGCAATTGAGCACCCGCTGAAAGCCCAGGCGCTGGGCGTAATCGGCAAATTTCTTGCGGCTGTCGCGCTGGTCCAGGTAGAAGCCGGTCTTGTGGCCGTCGGCAATGGAGAGGCCCAGTTGCCACCCATGCTCGCGCAGCACGGAATCGGTCGGGGTGTTGGCATCGCCACCGCGAAGCCAACCTTTGACCTCGGGCAGGCCTTCCAACGCGCGGCTACTGGCGTCAGAGCGTTCGTACAGCTTGGTCAGACCGGTTTCGGCCAACAGTGCATCGGCCAACACATTCTTCCAACGCTCGGCCCCACTGCTCAAGAACTGCGCCACCAGCGTGTCGCCATAGCGGTCGACGATAAGGCCTGGCAGGCCGTCAGATTCGCCATGGACCAGGCGCAGGCCGTTGCTCTGTATGTCGAATCGGGCCCTAGCCCTCACCGATTGTGCGCAAGCAGCTATCAAAAAAAGAGCGTCTATGCGCTGCGCCTCGTCAAAGCTCCACGCCCGCGCGCGGATTTTTGAAGTTGGGCTAAATGCCGCCCAGGCCAAAAAGGCGCCGGTGTCGGATTCCACGCGCACGGTTTCGCCGCTGTCGGCGCTGCCTTTGGCAATGGCGGACTCAAAGATCCAGGGGTGGCGGCGCTGTAGTGAGCGCTCTTTGCCGGCGCGTAGTCTTAGGGTTTTCATGTGCTCCGATTGTGCGGCACCTGCGTAACTTGGGTCGCACGGTTCTGAGGTGGCTTTGAAAAGAAGTGCCCGACCCTCTAGGCACGGTAACGCAGCAGTGCTAGCCTTGCGGGGCAATACAAAGTTTTACACCGATCAAAAGGGGAAACGTATGGACCTGCACAACATGAAAATTGCGTCACGTCTGGCGGTAGGTTTTGCCATATTGGTAGCCATGGTGGCGCTGATGGCCGGCTTTGGCTTCCTCAAAGTCAAAAGCACTAACCAATCCATCTCCACCATTTACGACGACCGGGTGGTGCCTCTGAAGCAGCTCAAGGGCGTGGCAGACGCGTATGCGGTGGGCATGGTCGATGCCACCAATAAGGTCTCCGCCGGCATGGTGGACCCCAAGGCCGGGGTCAAGCTGGTCAGCGATGCCACCACCCAGGCCGCCGAGCAGTGGAAGGCCTATACCAACACTTCGCTGACCGATGAAGAAAAGCGCGTCGCGACCCAAACGGCGGAGTTGATGGCCAAGGTGCAGCCGGTCATCGCACAGGTCCGCACGGCCATGGAATCGGGCGACAAAGACAAGGTTGCCAGCCTGATCAAGCCGCTGTACGAGGCGGTAGACCCGCTCAGCACTGCGGTTGATGCGCTGGTAGACATCCAGCTCAAGGAGGCCAAGGCTGAAAATGACCGGGCCGCCTTGCAGTACCAGCAGACCATTGTGCTGTTCAGCGTGGTCGTGGCCTTGGCCATTGCCGTCGGCAGCGCCATCGCATGGACCTTGATCAAGGCCATCACCGTGCCGTTGAATCAGGTGGTAGACATTGCCCGCAGCGTGGCGGGCGGTGACCTGACGTTGCAGATTGACGGCACCGGCAGAAGCGAAACCGGCATGGCACTGTCCGCCTTGAAGGACATGCAAGCCAACCTGGTGGACGTGGTGTCCACCGTGCGCGTAGGCAGTGAGGGCGTGGCGGGGGCCAGTTCGGAAATTGCCCAGGGCAACAACGACCTCTCCATGCGCACCGAGCAACAGGCCAGCGCACTGGAAGAAACCGCCGCCTCCATGGAAGAACTCAGCTCCACGGTCAAGCAAAACGCCGACAGCGCTCTACAGGCCAACCAACTCGCCAAAAACGCTTCCACTGTGGCGATTCAGGGCGGAGCGGTGGTGGGTCAGGTGGTGGAGACCATGAAGGGCATCAACGAATCCAGCCGCAAAATTTCGGACATCATCAGCGTCATCGACGGCATTGCCTTTCAGACCAATATCCTGGCCCTGAATGCGGCCGTGGAAGCGGCCCGCGCCGGCGAGCAGGGTCGCGGTTTTGCCGTTGTAGCCAGCGAGGTGCGATCCCTGGCGGGGCGCAGCGCCGAGGCCGCCAAAGAAATCAAAATGCTGATCAACGCCAGCGTCGAGCGGGTCGAGCAGGGCACGGTGCTGGTGGACAAGGCCGGTGTCACCATGACTGAGGTGGTCAATTCAATACGCCGTGTGACCGACATCATGGGCGAGATCAGCGCCGCCAGCGGCGAGCAAGCCATGGGTGTGCAGCAGGTAGGCGAAGCGGTCATGCAGATGGACCAGGTCACGCAACAAAATGCGGCACTGGTCGAGCAGATGGCCGCTGCGGCCAGCAGTCTCAAAGCGCTGGCCAACGATCAGGTGCAGGCGGT
>JBBQBG010000164.1:0-8788 GCA_038317285.1 Burkholderiales bacterium
TCCACTTCATAGTCCACCCTTTCAACATTGATGGCTTGCACTATAGCCGCGAACGCCATGCTGGCCGCCTTGTCTTGCAGTGTGGTATAGCTGGCAAGACTCTGGGCAAAGCACACCAACCAAGAACTTCAAAAAGTATAGCAACCAGCCCATATTTCAAAAGGGCTTCCCGAAATCTTTGAGGCTCTCCTTAAGTTCGGGTGGTGCGCCACAACCGTCTGCGGGACGCCCTGTGCGTTGGAGCGCAAAAAGCTGGTGTTGGATTGCAGGGCAGCCCTAAAATCAGTGCAACACCCACCTCCCTGTTAATTGACCTCGCCATCCCATGATTGAAGCCCTGCGATCAGTGCGTTACAGCGTAGGCGACTTGGTCCTGGCGGGCCAGTGGTACAGCCAGTTGCTGGACATGCAACCCTACCAAGCCACCGACTCCGTGCTGCGCTACTGCGTGGACGGCTCGTGGCTGGAATTGGTGGCATCGCAAACTGCACCAGCCGAAGACAGTTCGTTGATGGTCTACTGGGGTGTGGACAGCTTGCACCATGAACTTCAGCGTCTGAACGACGCTGGCATCCAGCCGCAAACGCCACCCGCCGTGCTGGATGCCACCACGCGAACCGCGACGTTCCTTGACCCTTTTGGCAACAGGGTGGGTTTGATAGAAACGCACGACCCCGACGCCCAGCGCGCCCGATCCCACCGGGCGGCCGAGAAAATTGCCCTGCGCAATGTACGTGCCACGCTGGATGACATGAGCGCAGATGACCGCCAGCAGCGCAACGCCAACAGGTTTGTACTGGTGTTGGTGGTTGCAGCGCTGGTGCTGGGCGCGTTCGGGCTTTTGAAGGTGCTGCCCAGCAAGCAGCAGAAGGATAGGATCGTTATCCCCTTGGTCGCGGAAAAGCCAGCCCCAGAGAAGGTGGGGCCATAACCCTGCGTCTTGGTTGTTATAAACTGACACTATTCAGCAGGGACCAGGAGGAGGAACAAAAATGTTCAAATTTTTAAGACAAGGCGCCTCTGCCCAAGATGCAACCGAGTCTCGACCAGCGCCGCCGCCGTCGTCTTTACCTGCGCTGGACAGCGTCCGACCGCAAGCCGACATCCAACGCGAACTGATCCGCGTCGTTCTCAAAGACACATTGCGCCGCCACGGCATACCCTTTGAGTGGTTAACCTGTGAAGTCGTAACCGTTGTGCACGGCCATGGCACAGAAGCACCGAACATTCAACTAATGCTCATGCAGTGGCACGAGCTTTTTTTGCGCTATGCCCCTGCTTTAGAGCTGCAGTTGCTGCGCGGGCTGGACCGCTTTGAGCCAGCGGTGGACCATTCCAAATACATTATTTCGTGGCGCTTCTCGCCCGATTGCGGATGCCCCTTCCATGTCTTGCCGCCGCCTTTGGTCTGGTTGCACGAAGCGCCCGCCGAGCCCGCCAAAGAGGAGCCCGGTTCGGTGCTGGACCGTCGCCACGCCAGACGGCCAGTAAAGGTGGAAACACCGGCAACGCCAACCCACCCACCCGGGTGCGACGACGATGACTACCAGCGCACCGAACTCTCCCCGTTTCGATAAGGGCCGTAGATCAGTTTGGCGTGCTGTGTGACAATCCGACCAACTTCTGGCATGAGCCCCTAGAGAGTCAGCCTTATTTTCGCAGGCTGTTTTTTTGATGAAACAGAAAGCCAAAATATGGAAATTGCCTGCGAGGGCGGCGACCCGTGGCGCTCCACAAAGCGCATGGTGGTGTTGGTACTAGCGGCACTGGCTGCCGGTTTGGTAACTTTTCTGGCACTGCGGCCACCAGTCACCCCCACCTTGGCGGGGACCAAGGTTACGATCGCAGTGCCAAAGCAGACCAACAGCGCCCTGATGCTGGTGGCTTCCGGGCAGGGTCTATTCTTGAAGGCAGGCGTGGATGTGGCAATCCATCCATTCGAACTGGGCAAAGATGCTTTGAAATCCGTGCTCGACGGCAAAGCGGATTTGGCGGTGGTCGGCGATACGCCGTTCATGTTCACACTGCTGGGTGGCGCTGACATTGCGATGCTGGCGAGTATTTCTCAGAGCCGTCGCGCCCTGGCAATCGTTGCCCACGGTGACCGTGGTATCCAGAACATTCAGGATCTCAAGGGCAAGTCCATCGGCGTGACCCAGGGCACCAACTTGACATACTTTCTGGATGCCATGCTGCAAGTCCATGGCGTCGCAAGCGATGCGGTGACGCAGAGCGACCTGCGGACGGACGCCGGAATCAGTGCCTTCAAGACCAAGCGGCTCGACGCGGTCGTGGTGTTTCAACCTCACATTGCCAAGCTGCAATCGGAAATGGGCGACCAGATCAAAGTCATGTATGGTGAAGATGTCTATGCGTTCCGTTTCTTACTGGTGGGCAAGCCGTCGTACATTGACAGCCATCCGCAAGAAGTCCGCGGAGTCTTGCGCGCCTTGATTGCGGCCGAGCAGGCAATCCGCACCAATCCGGTTGCGGCGCGCCGCTCGGTAGGCGATGCGCTCAAGATTGATGAAGCCATGATGGCACAACTGTTCCAGCCTGAAGACTACACGGTCTCGCTCGACGAGGCCATGTTGCTAGCGCTAGAAGATGAAACACGCTGGGCAATGAAAAAAGGGCTTGTCGCGCCCAGGCCGATGCCCAACTACCTGAATTTAATGAAATACCAACACCTCGAAGCGGTACTGCCGGCTGCGGTAACGGTCGTTCACTAGGGGCTGCCTTGAAGATACGCGCACAGATGAACGGGTTGCTGGTGCTAGCGGCCCTGATTATTCCCTTCGCCGTTGGCATCACACTGCTTTCGGCGCGCGATGTCGAGCAGGCAACCAGTGACATCAATGCCGCCGAGGATTTGATTCATAGCGCCACGCAGCTCACCCATGTGGCGGTGCAAACCGCCTTGTTTCACGAGCCGCGTACCCAAGATCAATGGTCGCGCAAGATCGCCAATCTCAGTAGTGAAATTGACCGCATGCGCATCACCACGCCGCGTGAAGAGGCGAATCTGGATCAGCTCCGAAAGAAGATTGCGTTGATGCAAATCATCTATCCGCGGTTGACAATCAAGCCTGGCGCGACCGCGGGCGAGGCCACCACCTTCCCGCCCGATATTGAAGCGGCCGCGCAAACCCGCTCCGTCGCGTCGCTCTTGGTGGTGATCCAGGAAGTCATCGATATTGAGAATGAACTGATCCGTGGCAATCGGCAGGAGGCGAGAACCGCTTTACACGCCATGCAAGTGGCGATAGGAGTCGTCATTTTTACGATGGGTGCACTTGCCGCCTTTGTCTGGCTGCTGATCAGTCGGCGTATTCTGCGCCCTTTGCGCATTTTCGAGATAGGGACTGAGCAGCTGGCGCAAGGCAACTACACGCACCGTCTGAAGCTGCAGCAGGACGATGAAATCGGCAACCTGGCGCAAGCGTTCAACGCCATGGTTGTGCGTATCGAGACGTCCACGGTCGAACTTGAAACACGCGGTGAAACCCTTGCCGAGGCAGTACGCGCCAGGACAACCGAACTTTCTCAAGCAAAAGAGGTTGCGGAAACGCTCTCGCATTACGCCCGAAGTTTGATTGAAGCCAATCTGGACCCATTGGTCACTATCAGCGCACTTGGCACCATCACCGACGTGAACGAGGCCTCCGTGCAGGCAACCGGTGTGCCCCGTGAGCAGCTCATAGGCACAGACTTCTCAGACTATTTCACAGAACCGGACAAGGCGCGCACCGGCTACAAGAGGGTTTTTTTAGAGGGCACACTGCGCGACTACCCTCTCGCCATACGCCACACGACGGGCCATATCATGGACGTGCTCTACAACGCTGCCGTTTACAAGGACGATCAGGGCAACGTCCTGGGCGTGTTCGCCTCAGCCCGCGATATCACCGAGCGCAAACACCTCGATCAGTTGCTGCATGAGAAAAATGCCGATCTGGAGCGCGCCACGGCCATAGCAGAAAAAGCGAACCGTGGTAAGTCGGAGTTCCTCTCCAGCATGAGTCATGAGTTGCGCACGCCGCTCAACGCCATCCTCGGTTTTGCACAACTGATCGAATCTGGCGCGCCACCGCCAACGCCGATTCAAAAACTAAACCTCGAACAGATCCTGCGCGCGGGGTGGTATTTGCTGGACCTGATCAACGAGGTTCTCGATTTGGCTCAGATCGATTCGGGCAAGATCATGTTGTCGCTGGAGCCGGTCTCGCTAGCCGAAGTGATGAACGACTGCCAAACCTTGGTAGGCCCGCAGGCAGACAATCGAGGAATCACCATCACGTGTACACCACTTGAATCGGCCGATTTCATCGAAGCCGATCGAACCCGGGCGAAACAAGTCCTGATCAACCTTCTTTCCAACGCAATCAAGTACAACAGGTCGGGTGGTGCGGTTACTGTGTCGTGGGCTTTGGTAGACCCAGATTCGATTCGCATCAGTATTCAGGACACCGGATTTGGAATAGCTGCGGAGCAGCTGGCGCACCTGTTCCAGCCTTTCAATCGCCTGGGTAAAGAGTCCGGCCCGGTGGAGGGCACGGGCATCGGCTTGGTCGTGACCAAGCGGTTGATCGAACTGATGGGAGGCGCGATTGGCGTGGACAGCACCGTCGGGGTGGGGAGCGTGTTTTGGATCGAATTCAAGCGGACGACTGCCCCTGATTTTGACACTCAGCAACCGGAGCATAAGGTGCTGGTGCGGCCCCAGGTGTCGAATAGCGCACCGGTGCGCACGCTACTTTATGTGGAAGACAACCCGGCTAGCCTGATACTGGTCGAGCAACTGATTGCCCGTCGCGCCGATCTGCGTTTGTTGAGTGCGGCGGACGGAAGTCTCGGGATCGAGTTTGCGCGCGCCCATCAGCCCGACGTCATTTTGCTGGACATTAACCTGCCAGGCATCAACGGGATCGAAGCGCTGAAAATCCTGCGCGCCGACCCTTTGACTGCGCACATTCCCATCATCGCAGTCAGCGCCAACGCGCTGCCCCGTGACATAGAGATGTGCCTGGTGCTTGGCTTTTTTGACTATCTGACCAAACCCATCAGGCTCGACGCGTTTGAGCGCACCGTAGACTTGGCACTGCAATTGTCAGTACCGAATGATGCCAATCCAACCCTCATTGGCTAAAGGCTGACCGCGCTGCACTCAAGTCGTTTTGCTGATGGTGATAGACGGAAACTTGCCAGAAAAATCCTTGTTGCGCGCCGCAATCGACACCGCCACTTGGCGCGCAACTGCCTTGTAGATACCAGATATCTCGCCATCCGGATCGGCCACCACGGTCGGGCTGCCGCTGTCGGCCTGAACACGAATCTGCATGGCCAGGGGCAAGGCACCCAAATAGTCCATGTTGTATTCGGCGGCCATCTTCTTGCCGCCGTCAGCGCCAAAGATGTGCTCCACATGGCCGCAGTTGCTGCACACGTGCACGGCCATATTTTCCACAATACCCAGAATCGGCACGCCCACCTTCTCAAACATCTTGATGCCCTTCTTGGCATCCAGCAGGGCAATGTCTTGCGGCGTGGTGACGATGACGGCACCGGTCATCGGCACGCGCTGGCTCAGCGTGAGCTGGATGTCACCGGTGCCGGGGGGCAGGTCGACGATCAAGTAATCCAGGTCTTTCCAGTTCGTCTGGCGCAGCAGTTGGTCCAGCGCCTGCGTCGCCATGGGGCCGCGCCAGATCATGGCCTCGTCTTGCGCTACCAAAAAACCTATCGACATGACCTGCACGCCGTGGTTTTCCAGCGGCTCCATGGTCTTTCCGTCGGCTGACTCCGGGCGGCCTTGCAGGCCCATCATCATCGGCAGGCTGGGGCCATAGATGTCGGCATCCAGCAGGCCTACGCGCGCGCCTTCGGCCGCTAGCGCCAGTGCCAGGTTGACGGCCGTGGTGCTTTTGCCCACGCCGCCTTTGCCAGAGGCCACCGCCACAATGTTCTTGACGCCGGGTAGCAATTGCACACCGCGCTGAACGGCGTGTGCCACGATATGCGACGTGACGTTAACCGACACCTTGGCTACACCCGCAATGCCTTTGACGGCGGCGACCAGCGCAGCTTGCAAGTTGGCGACCTGGCTCTTGGCGGGGTAGCCCAACTCAATGTCAAAGGCAACATCGCCACCCGACACTTTGAGGTTCTTCACAGCCTTGGTCGACACAAAATCCTTGCCGGTATTGGGGTCGATAACATCCTTGATCGCGTCATGGATCGCTTGCACTGTCACGGTCATTCAATTTCTCCAAAAGTTGGGGCTAGTCTATCCAAGCCAGCACGCACGGCTTGGGCCCGTACGATGGCCTTGGCCCGCCGGGGTTGATTCGGGTTAACCCCCGTCGCGTGGGCGCACACGGGGCATTTACAAGCGCGCACCACCTCCCATAATGGTTGCCATATGCCAGACCCCAATTTGCCAGCGCACCAAGCGCGCCCAGCCGGACTTTTGTTGACGGGCGGCGGCGCGCGCGCGGCCTACCAGGTAGGCGTGCTAGAGGCCATTGCCGACATACGGATGGCCTGCGGTGCGGGCAACGAGCCCAACCCATTCCCCATCATCACCGGCACATCGGCCGGCGCCATCAACGCATCGGCGCTGGCCTGCGGCTCGGACAATTTTGACGCCACAGTGCGCATGATTGCCCAGACCTGGCGCGGCTTCCATGCCGACCAGGTCTACCGCACCGGCCACCTGGCCATGCTGCGTTCCGGCGCTACCTGGTTGACACTGCTGTCGATGGGCTGGATCCTGGCCAAGTGGCGAAGGGTCAAACCCCGCTCCTTGCTCGACAACGCCCCGTTGGCCGAGCTGCTGCAGCGCCTGGTGCCGCTGGAACGCCTGCCCGAGCTGATTCGCCAGGGCCATATGCAGGCGCTGGCCGTCACCGCGTCCAGCTACAGCTCGGGCGAGCACGTGACGTTTTACGAGGGCGACGAACGCCTCAAGCCCTGGATACGCAGCCAGCGCCTTGCGGTGCAAGACAAGATCACGCACGCGCACCTGCTGGCATCCAGCGCCATCCCCTTCGTTTTTCCGGCGACCGAGTTGCATATCAATGGCCACCTGGAGTATTTTGGCGACGGCTCCATGCGCCAATCCGCACCCTGTTCACCGGCTATCCATTTGGGTGCGGATCGCATTCTGGTGGTGGGTGCCGGGCGCATGCACGAACCCAAAGAAAACGCCCAAACCCGCCCCAACCACAGCTACCCCTCGATCGCGCAGATTGCCGGCCATGCGCTGTCGAATATCTTTTTGGACGCTTTGGCGGTGGATGTGGAGCGCGCCCAGCGCATCAACCAGACCATCAAGCTGGTGCCTGAAGCCGCGCGCTTGGCCAGTGCCCTGCGGCCCCTGGAGTTGCTGGTGATATCGCCCAGCGAACGGATCGACACGATCGCGTCCAAGCACATCGACAGCCTGCCCCACGGGGTTCGCACGATGCTGGGCGGCGTGGGGGTTTCCTCGCGCAAGGCGGATGTTAAAGGCTCTGCACTGGCCAGCTACCTGCTGTTTGAGTCCGGCTACACCACTGAACTGATGGCTCTGGGCTATGCCGACGCCCAGCGCCAGCGGCTGGAGATTTGCGGCTTCTTCAACTGGACTGACCCTGATGCAGTGTGCATCTTGGACGACAACGCCAGCCGACTGCCAACCGGTGTTGACCGGCGTCGGGACCCACTGCGGCTGCGGTAGTTCTTTTGGCTAGCCTGTGTCTGCCTGCGCCGGGATCAGGCGGCTAGGCTGTTCTGCTTCGTGTCCCCCGCCCGCTTTGCGGGCTCCTCCTTTACCTGCGCAGAACAGCCTAGTCGCCTGATCCCTACTCTGTGGACGCTGGGCGACTAAAATGATCGGCTGTCTCTTGAAAGCCTTTTTCCGATGCCACGTCAACTTTTCGTCACTACTGCTCTGCCCTACGCCAATGCGCCGTTCCACATTGGGCACATGATGGAGTACATCCAGGCTGACATTTGGGTTCGGTACCAGCGGATGCAGGGCGTCAAGGTTGACTTCGTGTGTGCGGACGACACCCACGGCGCGCCGATCATGATTGCGGCGGAAAAGGCTGGCAAGACACCGCAGCAGTTCGTGGCCGACATCGCGGCGGGCCGTAAGCAGTACCTGGACGGATTCCAGATCAGCTTTGACAACTGGCACAGCACGGACGCACCCGAGAACCATGAACTGGCCCGCCAGATTTACCGCGACCTGCGCGACGCCAAAGACGGATCGCTGATCGAAACCAAAACCATCGAACAGTTCTTCGACCCCGAGAAGAACATGTTCTTGCCGGACCGCTACATCAAGGGCGAGTGCCCCAAGTGCCACGCCAAAGACCAGTACGGCGACAACTGCGAAGTCTGCGGCTCGGTCTATGCGCCGACCGACCTGATCAACCCGTTCTCGGTGTTGTCCGGCGCCAAGCCCGAGATGAAAAGCTCGGAACATTTCTTCTTCAAATTGTCCGACCCGCGCTGCGTGTCGTTTTTGGAAAAGTGGACGCAAGACGGCAAGTTACAACCCGAAGTGGCGAACAAGATCAAGGAATGGTTCAGCGTTCGCACCAACCCCGACGGCAGCAAGAGCGAAGGCTTGGGTGATTGGGATATCAGCCGTGATGCGCCCTACTTCGGCATCGAGATTCCCGATGCGCCGGGCAAATATTTCTACGTATGGCTGGACGCGCCGGTGGGCTACCTGGCATCGCTGAAGAATCTGTTGACTAAGAGTGGCGTGGATTTCGACGCTTACATGGCCAACCCC
>JBBQBG010000165.1:0-8785 GCA_038317285.1 Burkholderiales bacterium
ATACGTTTGATGGCCGCACCTGCAGGCGCCGTCATGGCCGTGAAGTTGTCTTGCGCGTTGCCGTCGACCCAAAACACGCCCGCGCCGCGCAGCTCGTCTTTGCTCAAAGGGTTGGCCGCGCAGGGGTCGCACCAGCCCATGTCCCAAAAGTATTCGGTAAACACGACGCGGTGGTCTTCTTTGGTGGCCTGGCTGTCAAACAAGGCTTTGTAGAAGTCTTGAAACTTGGGCTTCACAAAGAACGGCAAGTTGACATTGGCGGGCAGCTTGACGGTGCGGTAGTTGCTGCTCTCCACACGGCCTTCTTTGGTCAGCAGGTAGACAATCAAATCCTGCGGCTTGTCGGGCGCCGCGTTGAGCATGCCCAGGCGCATCGGCAGCATGAATTTTTCACTCTCAAAGGCAAACTGCAGCGGGCGCAACGTGGTGTAACCGGTCTTGAGTTGCTCCTTCAAATTGACCTTGGCTACGAAGAACTTCATGCCCTGGTTGATGTAGGGCTTGAGCGCCGCGCTGGCACCCTTGGGGATCTTGTAGCCGTTTTCACCGAGCCAGGTCTCCAGCCCATCCGACTGGGTGGCCGACAGGCTGACGATGTCGTATTCCTCCAGCGTGTACTGGGCCTCGACCGTCACGCCGAGCGCTTTGTCGCGCATGGCCTCGTTGGAGGAGCGTGCGGCCATGGCAGCTGGCATGGGAGCGGGCACGCCTTTCATTCTGTAGCTATTCATAGCGGCCTGCCCCCAGTCGAACCGCACTTGGCAGGGGTCGTTGTCGTGGTACTCCGCAAGGCGCGGGCTGCTGTAGGCGTCCAAGCGCTCGAAGGTGAGCTTTTCAGCGACCCGCACCTGGCCCTTTTGCAGCGTGGTCGGGGTGGGCACCACCAACGCAAATTCGCTGAGTGGGCCCTTGTAGTCGTTCAGCATGGAGAGGACGGTGCGCTTGCCATCGCGCACCAACACCACCTGGCTGGCTTCGTTAAACAGATTGGCGTCTGCCTTGCCGGCGTAGAAGCCGCAAAAAGCGTGAGCGGGGGATGTGAAGCTGGCGGCCAGGGCCATGCCGCAGAGAGCGGACTTGACGCGACCCAGGGTTGCGGACGTTGGATGGGTTTGCATGCGCTACCTTTCGTGGTTGGTGATAGGGCTGAAACGAACGGGCCGTGGGGATGGGGTTAAACGGCCAAAAAATAGTTAGCGCGGTGTTTCCAACTTCCTGGAGGCCAGCTCGCGCAAGGCATCGGCTGCAATCCAGCGTGCTGATTTGGAGCCCTGCTGCTGAATCCGCAGCGCCGCCGCGATGGCTTGGGCGCGCAAGGCCGCGTTGCGCTTGCCAATGCCACGCAATGCCCAGTTCACGGCCTTCTTGACGAAGTTGCGTTCATCATCGGCTGCAGCCTCTACCAGTGCCAGGGCGGAGATGAACGCTGCGTTGTCAGCGTTTTTGTCGTGCACCGCCAGAGTGGCCAGCAATGCAAATGCGGCACGGCGCACAAATTCATCTTTGCGGTCGGCCCATGCGTCGACTTTGCGCCAGGCCAGCGGAGATTTGACGAAGGCGTTCAAACACGTTTGGTCGCAAACGTCCCACGCTGCAAAACCTTTCACCCATGCATCCATCTCGCGCGAGGTCAGCAAATCCGGCTCGGCCACCATGCTGGCCACGATGCGTGCGTCGGGTATGCCGGTATTCCACAGCGCCTGTGCCAGCGCATGGTCGCGGCCCAACGTGCGGGCAATGCCACGCATGGCAGGCACGGACAAGCCCAGGCGCCCATCGCCGCCAATGCCAAAGTGCGCCAAGCCCGTCAGTTCAGCCGGGCGGGCGTTTTGCCGCAACAGGTTGAGGGCCAGCTGCAGGCGGGTTGGATCAGACATCAGATTTGCTATAAAAGTAGTAGCTGCTTACGCAATATCGACGAGGGCTACAGCGCCATTCTACTTAAACCACACTAGTAACCCAGCGCCAACCCCATATTGCGCCGCGGGTCGTTAGCGCCATAAAAACGCTTGTTGCCCACCGGCTTGCCATCCAGCGACGGCGCACCCACCAGGATGGCTGCCAGATGGTTGGCGGGTTGTGGGGCGCCCAGCGTATGGCCCATGCCCTCCAGAATTTTGCGCGTGTCGGGGCTGATGGCAAAGGTGTCCACATTGGTCAAATCGGGCAACCATTGCTGGTGAAATCGGGGTGCGTCCACGGCCTCTTGCACGTTCATGCCGTAGTCGATCAGGTTCAGCAGGACGTGCGTCACCGCGGTGATGATGCGGCTGCCGCCCGGTGTGCCGACCACGATCACCGGCTTGCCATTACGGCTCACAATGGTGGGGCTCATGGAACTGAGCGGGCGCTTGCCCGGTGCGATGGCATTGGCTTCGCCTTGGACTAGCCCATAGATGTTGGGTACGCCGACCTTGATGGTGAAGTCGTCCATCTCGTTGTTCAACAGAACCCCCGTGTTGGCCGCCGTGACCTTGGCACCAAACCAATCGTTCAGCGTGTAGGTGACAGACACGGCGTTGCCATCTTTGTCGACGATAGAGTAGTGCGTGGTATTACTGCCTTCGTGAGGCGCCACGCCGGGCTTGATATTCTTGGAGATGCCGGCCTTGGCAGGGTCGATAGCGGCGCGAATGCTCGCCGCGTAGGCTTTGTCGAGCAAGCGCTCCAGCGGGTTCTTCACGAAGTCAGGGTCACCCAGGTAGCTGTTGCGATCCGCATAGGCGTGGCGCATGGCTTCGATCTGGAAGTGAACGGCTTGCGCTGAGCGAAAGCCCAACTCTTTGAGCGGATAGCCTTCGACAATATTCAGGATCTCGCAGATGACGGTGCCGCCGGAGCTCGGGGGTGGTGCCGATACGACGTGGTAGCCCCGGTAATCGCATTCCACAGGCGCCATTTCACGCACCGTGTACTGGTCCAGATCGTCCTGCGTCAATATGCCCTTGCCAGCGGTGCTGGCCGCTACCAGCGACCGACCGACCGGGCCCTTGTAGAAACCGTCTGTGCCGCGCTGGCTGATCCTGCGTAGCGTCTTGGCCAGGTCTTTTTGCACCAGCTTTTGGCCCGGTGCAAAAGGCTCGCCCTGGTTCAGGAAGATGGCGGCTGACGGTGCATCCTTACGGAAGTCTGCGGTTGCGGTGCGCAGCATGTCGACATCGCCTTGCTCCAGCGTGAAACCGTTTTCCGCCAACGCGATGGCGGGGGCTATCAGGGCCGCGCGGCCCATGGTGCCGTACTTGGTGCGCGCCGCTTCCAACCCTGCCACCGACCCTGGCACACCGACTGCCAGATAGCCGTTGGTGCTCAAGCCCTCGATCACATTGCCGTTGACATCCAGGTACATATTGGCACTGGCTGCCAATGGCGCTTTCTCGCGGAAATCGAAAGAGGTCTTGCGGCCATCGGCCAGTTGCAACGTCATGAAGCCGCCACCGCCCAGGTTGCCAGCCGCTGGGTACACCACGGCCAGTGCATAGCCGACTGCTACGGCTGCATCAATAGCATTGCCGCCTTTTTTCAAAACATCAACGCCTACTCGGGTAGCCAGGTGCTGTGCGCTGACGACCATGCCACGCTCTGCAGCTACAGGCGCGACCGAGGCCGCTTGGATGCTGGTGCCACAACACAGCACGGCAACAGCGCCAATCAGGGCCAGGCGGATGCCAGGGTATTTGTTCATGCGATGTCGCCGAATGGAAGTTGGAACGAACGGCTATTGCAGGTCTTTGACCAGTCGCTTGAATTCTGGCGCATTTTCCAGCAGGGTGCGACCTGCCTTTTCCAAGGACTGTACTTGCTCCGGTGCCAGTTTGAAGGTGGTGGGTATCTCCATCATGGTCTTGCGCTCTACAGGGTCGGCAATGTCGCGCAGGCTGGTTTCGATAAGGTAGAAATCTGGCACACCTTCGTAGGGGCTGTCAGGGTTGCCGGCAAGGTCACGGGCTTCTTCGCGCCAAAAGTGAAAGCTGGAGCGCAGCCAGGTTTGCGTCTCAAAGGAGATGTTGCTCATCAGCGTGTCCAGCACGCGGGACGCCATCTGCCGAATACTGGGCGCTTCGCCGGACAGATCTATGCCCGATTCGGGCAGTACTTCGGCGCTGACCACCAAAAAGACTACCTTGCGCACGCCGCCCACGCCCATGCGTTTGAGCAAAGGCGCAAACCCGCCCCGTGCCAGGCTGGATTCCAGTGGTCCACGCAGTCCCAAATTGTCTGAAATGCCGCCGTCGATCAGGTGGATCCAGGGGCGGCCGGTCTGTGTGCTGGAGTCCATGTACGAGTCCACATCGGTGGCGTGGCGCTGCGCCCGCAGGGACCAGCTTTGGTCTTGCGGCCCGCCCAGGGTTGGCTGGACCCAGTGGGGGCGTTTATAGCCACAGCGGCCGCCATGGTTCTTCAAAACGACTGGACCAAACACGATCGGTACGGCGCTGGACGCCGCTACGGCCCGCGCCAGTGGTAGCGTGGACAGGTCCGTGCACATGGGGTCAAACTGGTCTTGGGTGAACTGAAAGTCAGCCCCACGGTTGAGATCAGTGGCGTGGATCACGACCAGCGGGCGCGTCTGGCGGGCCAGCAAGTCGGCAAAGGTCTTGTGGGCAAATAGACGTCGCTCCAGTATCGCGCTGAGCAGATCTACGCGGTCATTGGCGGACCAGCCCATGACCTGGGTCATGCCGGTGACCGAGATATAGCGGTCCCACAGCTCCGTCTGAAAGTCGGCGTTCAAAAACTGTTGGGGAAAGTCTTTAAAGAAAGCATCGCCGTACAGGCCGTAATAGGCAGCGGCATAGCTGCCACCCGAGACCGAGTTGATCACGTCGATCTCGTCCAACAGGCGGCGCGGTTTGCCGCCCCACTGTATAGGCGTATCGCGCAGTTTTTCCAGCACGCCGTAGGCGAGGGCCGCAGAGCGCGTGCCTCCTCCGGAGAACGCCACCACCATGAACAGGTCGTCGCTGTTATTGGGGCCGGTCTGCAGGTTGGAAAAGCGGTAGCCGTATTTGGGGTTGATGGTGTCCAAGGCCTTGGTGGGTTCGGGTGGCGGCACCAATGCGGCGCAGCCACCCAATAACCAGCCCAGCCCAGCAACTAGCAGCAGTTTCAGCACACGCTAATGCCCCTGCGGTTTCGCACGCTCAGGGCTTGCGAATGGCCCAGGTCCAGTAACGCACCAACTCGGTTAAACCTTCGGGGCCGGACACTGAAGCCAGGGTTTGCAAGACCTTGTCATTTTGCCCCGCCTGGATGTAGGCCACGCCCAAGCGCAGGCGCGCATCTTCCGGGCGCCGGGCAATGCCTTTGGCAATGCCCTTTTCCATCAATTCCAGGCCCTTGTCGAACTGTTGCATGCCCACCATGTTCAGACCGATGTTGAACAAAGCCACGCCGTCCGGCTTCTTGAGTGCAGCGGCGGTGTCGGCGACCATGGTTTTGCGGTCCTGCTCGTTTTCTTGCATCAGCTTGGCGCGCAACTTTTTATGGGCATCGGTACTGCCCAATTGCCCGGCCGTGACGCCCAGGTCATACGCGCGCAAAGCCTCGCCAGAGAAGCCTGCCTTGGAGGCAAAGTCAATGTACTCGGTGTAGTCTGTCGCTTCTTCCGGTGTGCCGGTGTAAAAAGCCAGACGGAACACATCCAGCTGCAGGCGTGAGGCCAGGTCAGAACGGCCCCACAGCCGGTTGATCACCGAACGCCAGTGCTCTTTGCTGGGGTAATACTGCACCAGCAACTCCAGCGCACGGGTATAGCCGGCGGTATCTTTGAGGTTATTGCGGGCCTGGGCCAGGTTTTCCAGATAGGGCTTGGGTGGTGCCTTCTTAGCGAGTTCGCTAGCGGCGATTTCCTCGTTGATCAGCTCGCTGCCGCGTGCCAGATTGCCTGCCAACAAAAAGGCCTGCACACGGGTGTCTTTGACGGCCTGGTCTGTTCCACCGGCTTTGATATTGCGGTCCATCCACGCGGCCGACTGGGCGTAGTCCTTGATGCGGTAGTAGGTAATGCCCACCGCCTGCATCAAAGGCAGAGTTTCCTCTGGTTTGAGCCAGGCACCGGTGGTGTTAAGTTGCAAAACCTGCTCCAGCGACTTGTTGGCGTTGGGGGCGTCGTCTTCGGCAATGGCGACTGACAGTTGAACCCGGGCTGTGACATACGTCTCGTAGGGCGTCTTGTCGGCCAACGCATTGGCCAGTTGCAGTTTCTCTTTGGCCTGCGGGTATTTTTTCTCGTTGATCAGGGTTTGAGCGTCCAGCAGCAGGGTACGCAACTCGGCGCGGATGGTTGGCACGGCGGGCGCAGAGGCAGCCGCCGCCGGGGCCGTGGTGGGTTGGGACCATGCCAGCGGTGTAGCCAGTGCGCATACTAGAAGCGTGGTGAGGCGAAAAGTTCGCACGGTAATTTGTTCTTTCATCTCTGAAGGTCTTTCAAGGGGCGCACAACGGGTGTTGGCCCATTGCCACCACCTGGTCACGCGCCTTGTGGACTTCGGCTACCGTCGCCACAGCCGCGATGTTGGGTGCCACGCCGGTCACATATTTGCTGGAGGCATCCGCCAGCAATTTGAAGGCTGTGCAACGGATCGCCAGGTACTTTTTGGCAGCGGCTAGGTCCCGTGGATCGCGCATTTCGGCCACTACCACGCCCAACGCTGTTACGCCATCTGCGGTTGCGTCTACCAGACCGAGCTGGTTGATTACGCGCTGGAGCATGTCTTTGTCGTTTGGAGACGCTGTGGTTGCACGCTTGGAGAGATCAGCCAGACTGGCAGCCATACCCCGTGAAACGGTGATGAATTCAGCAACGGTTTTCCCGCTGTTGTTGGCCGTTTCCTTGCTTTGGGCCACCATTGGCTGTACTAGCAAGGTAGCAGCCAGAAGGGAAGAAGACAAAATGCGGATCGTAGACATAAAAAATAGACCTCGTGGGTTGAACGTGGGCGGAACTTTACACCGGTTCTGATGGCCTCTCCTTGCGCATACCCAAGTCGGATGTTTCGTTGTGTAAATCAAGTTTGCGCGGGACGCTGTGCTGGTCGCCCGCGTGACACTGTCCGCCTTACCGGCGCTATTCGGTCTATAGTGCCCAAAACTGAGCCAATAGCCGCACCATAATTGGGCTGGCCTGCCCGTATTCAGGGCGTTTTAATGGGGAAAGCTGGACCATGAATTTTTCGAATATCAAAATCAGTGTGAAGCTGAGCTTCGCTTTTTTGCTCATGGTGTTGTTGACGGGCGTGATCGGACTATTCGCGCTGACCCAACTGGCGCGCATCAATGCCAGTACCGAAGAGATAGCCAGCAATTGGCTACCCAGCATCCGTTACGCAGGGGAGATCGAGGGTTTGCTCAACGACCTGCGCCAAGCCGAGACCCAGCACGCGTTGGCGGTGACTGCGGAAGAGAAGAAGGTGGAGGCCGATCGCATTCAGGCAGACAAGGGCAAATTGGGTGAGGTTGGCAAGAAGTTTGAGACCCTGATGGACACGGCCGATGAAAAACAAAGTTGGGAAAAATTTGGCAAGGAATTGACCGCCTACTACGCCGTCAACACTAAGTTGCTGACCCTGTCGGACATTGGACCCGCCGAGGCCATGGCAACGACGGAGTTGTTGAATGGCGAATCGCGCACGGCGTTTCGCTCGCTGTTCAAGAACATTGAGGCCATGAATACACACAATGCCAAGGGCGCCGATGCGGCGTATGACGGCGCCAAAGCGACCTACGCCAGCTCCAAATGGAGTGTGGTGGCCCTGTTGTTCGTGACGGTGGCCCTGGCAGCCATCATGGCGGTCCTGATCATTCGTCTTATCACCAAGCCCATAGCGTTTGCCGTGGGCGCTGCCAAAGAATTTGCAGATGGCAACCTGACCCATGCGCTTCATCCGCTGGGCAGCGACGAGCCGGCGCAACTGCTGCATGCGTTGGAGTCGATGCGCCTGGCCTTGGCCAAAGTCGTGACCAATGTGCGCCAGGGCGCAGAGGGGGTGGCCACCGCCAGCTCGGAAATCGCCCAGGGCAACCACGATTTGTCGTCGCGTACCGAGCAACAAGCCAGTGCGCTTGAACAAACCGCAGCGTCCATGGAAGAACTGGGCTCCACGGTGCGTCAAAACGCCGACAACGCACGCCAAGCGAACCAACTGGCTTTGAACGCGTCCAGCGTGGCCATCAAGGGCGGCGACGTGGTAGCGGAGGTGGTGGAGACCATGAAGGGCATCAACGAGTCCAGCCGCAAGATATCGGACATCATCAGCGTCATCGATGGCATTGCCTTCCAAACCAATATTCTGGCTTTGAATGCGGCGGTTGAAGCGGCGCGGGCGGGTGAGCAAGGGCGCGGCTTTGCTGTGGTGGCGTCCGAGGTGCGTAGCCTGGCGGGGCGCAGTGCCGAGGCCGCCAAAGAAATCAAGAGCCTGATTGGCGCCAGCGTAGAGCGCGTGGCGCGTGGAACGACCTTGGTGGACCAGGCGGGTGTAACGATGACCGAGGTTGTCAGCAGCATCAAGCGGGTGACCGACATCGTGGGTGAGATCAGTGCGGCCAGCAACGAGCAGGCCTTGGGCGTTTCGCAAGTGGGCGAAGCCGTGACCCACATGGATCGGGCGACGCAGCAAAACGCCGCATTGGTAGAGCAGATGGCCGCAGCTGCCAGTGGCCTCAAATCCCAGGCGCAAGACCTGGTGCACGTGGTGGCGGCATTCCGCCTGCATGAAGGAGATATGGGCGCTGTGATGCCGCTGGCGTCAGTCCGATCTTTTGCCAAAATCCCATCCTTCCAGGGTAC
>JBBQBG010000166.1:0-8732 GCA_038317285.1 Burkholderiales bacterium
TATGGTCTAGGCATGCAATCCATTTCTTTGAACCCTGGCTTTCTGCGTCGGCATGCTCAACCTGCACTGGTGGCGGCCCTCGGAGCCTTGATCGCAGCGCTGGTGTTCAACCGGGTGTTTCGCGATCCGTTCGCAGCCATCCTGGTTGAAACCACCTTGGTGTCCACAATTCTGTTGTGCGCCTTTCTATTGGCGGGGGCCTGGCAGCAGACATGGGTTCCGCGCTGGTTTGCGCAGGTGCTGGCAGTGATCGCTGCGGCGCCTCTTGGCCCGCTGATGGTTCACATGGTTGAGGTGCACGGTGATCTGCATGCGTTTGCCAGTTCCCGCCCGCGGGTTGTCGGTTTTTGGTGGGTGACGGTGTGTGCGGCCGTATTGGGTCTATTGGTGACCTTTGCGGCACTGGTGCGCGAGCGCGATGCGCAAACGCGGGCCCAGGCCTTGCAGTTTGCGCTGGAGCGCGAAACGCTGATGCGCCAATCCACCGATGCCCGGCTCAGCCTGCTGCAGGCGCAGATCGAGCCCCACTTTCTGTTGAATACCTTGGCCAATGTGCAGGCTCTGGTGGAAAGCGGTTCGCCCCAAGCCGCTGCGGTGTTCAAAAGCCTCATCGCTTACCTGCGCGCGACGATGCCGCAACTGCACCAGGAAGGCGCAACTCTGGGCCAAGAGGCCGACCTGGTGCGCGCGTACCTGGAGCTGATGCTGATGCGCAGGCCGGACCGCCTGCAGTTCAGCGTGGCTATAGACGAACGCCTGCGCGCACTGCGCTTTCCGGCCATGGCCTTGTTGACCCTGGTGGAAAACGCCATACACCATGGCATAGACCCGAGTTGCGATGGTGGTCAGATCTCCGTTGGCGCACAGGTTGTGGCGTCACAGACTGTGGGCAAGACCCTGCACTTGTGGGTGGCCGACTCCGGGCAAGGCATGTTGGAATCGGCGCAGCCGGGCATTGGCCTGGCCAATCTGCGGGCCCGGTTGTTGGCCTTTTATGGCAACTCGGCACGGCTGGAACTGACAGAGCAAACGCCCCATGGCGTCAAGGCCGAAATCATTTTGGAAGGGGTTGTCTGAGTCCATGGAAAACACCAGTGAGGCAAGCATGAATTTGCCAGCCATGACCGCCTTGGTCGCGGACGATGAACCACTCTTGCGTGACCGTCTCGTCGCATTGCTGCAGCGCAACTGGCCTGAATTGCGCATCGTGGCAACCGCACGCAATGGGCGTGAGGCCGTTGAATTGTTTGATGCCCATGCGCCGCAAATCGTTTTTTTGGATGTGCACATGCCTGGCATGAACGGTATTGAGGCTGCCAGATGCATCGGCTCACGTGCGGCGTTGGTGTTTGTCACGGCGCATGAGCAATACGCGGTCGAAGCCTTTCGCCAGGGCGCCATCGATTACATCGTTAAACCCCTCGACGAAGTGCGCCTGCAAGAGACCGTGCGCCGTTTGTGCCAGCGCCTGCAGGCCCCCACAGCGCCCAGCCCGCAGAGCACGCCCGGTCATGCCGCGCTAACGGCGCAGATATTGGACCAGTTGTCGACCCACATCCGCGCCCAGATTGCACCCCTGCAATACTTGCAATGGATCAAGGCATCAGTGGGCAGCACCGTGCGGCTGATCCCCGTGGATCAGATCCGCTACATCAAGTCAGACACCAAATACACGCTGGTAGTTTGGGAGGGGGGCGAGGCCCTGATCCGCAAGACCATACGTGAACTGGCCGACGCTTTGGACCCGATACATTTCTTGCAAATCCACCGTTCTGCCATCGTCAACCTGCGACAAGTGCAACAGTTCAGCCATGGCAGCAACGACGGAGGGGAAGTGCAGATCAAAGGCAGTGGCGAGTGCCTGCCGGTCAGTCGGAGCTTTGTGCACTTGTTCCGACAAATGTAAATTTGCCTATCGGTGTGTGCATCTGGATTGAGCGGGGCCATAAGCTATCGCTTTGCGTTACAGTGGCGCAAACTCCACTCTTTGTCCACGATGCGGATACCCGAGCCCCTGTTCATGCGCCTTCACAAGTTGTGGATGAGGCTGCGTTCGTTGCGGGTAGCCATTGCGCTGACGGTCGTGGCCGGGGTGATGCTGGCATCCTTTTTGTCTTATGTGGAGCAAACCTCAGACCTGCGCGAGCAGCACATTGCGCAGATCCACACAGAGATGGACCACCTGGGCGCTCTGACCGCCCTGGCCATGCGGGAGCCGCTGTGGCAGTTTGAAGCAGAGCAGGCCAACTCCATCATGGAGGCGGCCTTTGTCAACCCCGACGTGGTCTCCATCGTGATCTGGGACGACAAAGGAACACCCTTTGCTACCCGCACACGCAGTGCCGAAGACCCCAAGTTGGTCGATGCCTCAACCCATGTGGTGGAGCGCAACAAGACCATGGTTGGGAAGCTCACGATACAAATGTCGACCGCTGGTTATCTGCGCAAGGTCCATGAAGTGCGCTTGCAATACGTCAAGCACGGCGCACAGATTTCCATTGGTGCGCTGGTCGTGATTTTGCTGCTGATGCATTGGCGCCTGGTGCGCCCGCTTGAAGAACTGGTCAGGGCCTCCGGGCGTATTGAAAAGGGGCAATTGGATGTGCCGATCCGGGCCGTGTTCCGCGACGAGGTGGGCGCACTGGCTGAAAGCCTGGAGGCCACGCGGCAGGCGCTGTTGCACCTGATCGCCCAATTGGAGAGCCGCAATCTGGAGTTGACGGACGCGAATGAGCACCTGGAGCAGCGTGTGGCGGAGCGCACCGAATCCCTGGAAAAGACCCTGCTGACACTGGAGCGGGCACAGGAGGAAATTATCCAGACCGAAAAATTGGCATCGTTGGGGCGCGTTGTGGCCGGCGTGGCCCATGAACTCAATACACCCATTGGCAACGCACTGACGGTGGCATCGACTATCCAGTCCGAACTGGTAGACCTGAAGCTCGAACTGTCCAGCGGTTCCATGCGGCGCTCCAAGTTGAACCAGTTCATTGCGCGCGCAGACGAGGGCCTGGCCCTGTCGATGAGCAATCTGCAGCGTGCGGCACATCTGATATCGGACTTCAAACAGGTTGCGGTAGACCAAACCAGCGACCAGCGCCGTGCGTTCGACCTGGCGGAAGTAACCACCGAGATTCTGAATATGTTGCAACCGACGCTGCGCAAGTCGGGTTGCGAAGTCAAAAAATCACTGTGTACCGGCGTGGTATGCGACAGTTTTCCGGGACGCTATGGGCAGGTGCTGACGAACCTGGTCATGAATGCCACGATCCATGCCTTCGATGCCAGTGCGGCCGGGTGCATTTCCGTGTCGGTTGGCGCAGTCGATGCCGATACGGTGGAGTTGGTCGTGGCGGACAACGGTGTCGGTATGGAAGAAGACGTGCGTGCCCGCATCTTCGATCCTTTCTTCACCACCAAGATGGGGCGTGGCGGCACGGGGCTGGGCATGAACATTGTCCATGGCATCGTGACCCGCATTCTGGGTGGGCAGATCACTGTACACAGTGTGCCGGGTCAGGGCAGCAGCATACGTGTGCTGTTCCCGCGGGTCGCTCTATAGGTGTAGCCCCACGCTCTTCAGATCGCCAGCGGGTCCACGTCCACGGCCCAGCGTATGAGGCCCTTGCCGTGCGGCCCTTGGCGCGTGGCATGGAGGACAGCTTGCCAGGCTGTCAAAAACTGTTGCAATGCCGCGCGCGACGGGCTTTCTACCAGCATCTGTGCACGTTCAATATTGGCCACTCGCTGGATGCTCATGGGCACCGCGGGGTAGAGCGTGATCTGGTCCAGCACCGGCGCCCAGCCGTCCCACTGCGCCATCTCGCCTTTAGCTGCAGTGTTGGCCGCGTTTAAAAAGGCTTGTGCCACCTCTTGCATGCGGGCCTCGGCGCGCACCAGGGCTTGGGCCGTATATGGCGGCAGGCCAGCCTGTTCGCGCTCGCGCAACTGGGCCGCCGCAAACGCTGGGTAGTCGTGCCGCTTGAGTGCTGCGTACAGCGGGTGTGCGGGTTGAAAGGTTTGTATCCACACCTCACTGCCTTCGCCCAACGCGGCATCGCGCCCGGCGCGGCCTGCGGCCTGCATCAGCAGGCTGAACAAGCGCTCGGGCGCGCGAAAGTCGCTGGAGAACAACGCGCCATCGGGGTTGACTGCAGCAACCAGTGTGATGCGGCGGAAGTCGTGGCCTTTGGCGATCATCTGCGTACCAACCAACACGTCGACATCACCGGCATGCACGGCAGCCAGTTGGCTTTGCAGTTCACCCTTGAGGCGCGTGGTGTCGGCGTCTATGCGGGCCACGCGCACGGGCTCGCCGTCGGGAAACTCTTCGCTGACTGTGTTGGGCCGGCGTGTATCCGACAGCAACTCGGCCAAGTGTTCTTCGAGGCGTTCGGTACCGCGGCCCAGTGGGGCAATATCAGGGTTGCCGCAGGTGGGGCAGGCGCGGGGCACGCGTTCGGTAAAGCCACAATGGTGGCAACGCAGCGTGCGGTCTATTTTGTGAAAGACTCGGAATGCGCTGCAGTGCGGGCATTCGCTCTTCCAGCCGCAATCCGTACAGTGCAGGACGGGTGCATAGCCGCGCCGGTTCAGGAAAACCATGCTTTGTTCGCCGCGCGCAACACGCTGTCGGATGGCTTCGAGCAAGGGCAGCGAAAAAACGGCGTTGCGCGGCTGGTGGTTCATGTCGACCCGGCGTACCAGTGGCAGGCCATTGGGTGTGGCTGCGGTGGCGCGCATGGCTTGCTGCGCCGTGGGGGTTGCCTGGTCTGTCGGTGGTGCCGACACGCCAATGCGGCTGGGCATGTGCAGTCGCACGTAACGCCCTCCCTCAGCGGCGGGGCGGCTGTGGTGCCAACTCTCCAGCGACGGCGTGGCCGAGCCCAAGACCACCTTGGCGCTTTCCAGCCGGCCGCGGTAGATGGCCAGGTCACGCGCCGAATAGCGTGCACCTTCGCTGCTCTTGTAGCTGGGGTCGTGTTCTTCGTCGACGATGATCAGTCGTACATGCGGAATCGATGCGAACACCGCCATACGTGTGCCCAGCACAATGCGCGCCTGGCCACTATGCGCCGCTAGCCAGCTTTTGAGGCGCTGCGGATTGGTCATCCCGCTGTGCAGCGACACCACAGCATGCTCACCATACAGCGGTGCAAACCGCGCTTTAAAGCGGGCCTCGAGTTGCGGCGTCAGGTTGATCTCGGGCACCATCACCAGGGCCTGCGATTGCGTATCACTGGCCAACAGAGTTTGCACACTGTGAAGGTAGACCTCGGTTTTGCCGCTGCCCGTGGCGCCAAACAACAAAAAGGGTCCGTCCTGCGACTGGATCTGCTCCACAACCACCGCCTGCTCAGGGCTGAGATTGGGCAAGTCCTCGGCTTGCGCTTCTGTGCCCTTAGCGGACCCAGGATGGATGGCCTTGGACGTTTTGCGCTGCAACCGCCGTTGCATCTGCTGCGGCGACAACTCCCGCAGTTGCGGTGGTAGCGCGGCCAGAGCTACTTCACCGACCGACCGTTGGTAGTACTGCGCCGCAAACGTAAGCAATTGTTGCCAGCTTTTGCCCAAAGGCGCTATGCCCTCCAAAACACCGGCAATGGCGCGCACTTTGCCGGGGTCCACTTCGCCGGTGGCTTGTGCGGAGTCGGCGTCCCACACCACGCCCAGGGTTTCCCGCTGCCCCAAGGGGACCCGCACGAGGGTGCCGGGAGCGAGTAGCGACTCACTTCGGTAGCTCAGCACCGACCCTAGCGCAGCATGTGCCGGGGTTTGGACAAGGACGCAGAGCCAGTGGGTCATAAGGCGGAAAAAAGGGCCGGATGGGGCTAAAAGAGATAAAAGACCACTTGGGCCAATTTATTGATGTGAACTTGCGAAATAGGGGCTAAGTCATTGATTTGAAATGACTTTAGGTATAACACAGTGTTTCTGTGGATAACTTTGTTGATATCTTACTCAGGGGGGCTGCCAAGCCTTGAAAATCAAGGCTTTGGCTGGAATGCCCACAAAAAAAGCATAGTTTTAATTCCTTATAAATCAACGGCTTACAAGCGCTATGGCTTTCATAGCAGGTAAGGGTCAAATCGGGGACTGCCCTAACGGGCGCACCTTCATTTTGTGCATAACTGCAGAGCGTCGCTTGGGATTCAGATCAAAATAATGCTAAGAAACTGACCCTCGCAAGGCACGCGAATGTCGGTGTACCGCGTCCACCAGCGCCGCCACATGTTCGGGCGGCGTGTACTGGCTGATGCCATGGCCTAGGTTGAAGATGTGCGTTGGGCCGATGCCCGTGCCCCGGTAGGGAGTGCCAAAGCTGTCCAGTACGCGCACCACTTCGGCAGCGATCTGTGCCGGTTGGGCAAACAGCACAATGGGGTCGATGTTGCCCTGCAGCGCCTTGCCGGGGCCATTTTCTGCGCCACCGATGGCGGCACGCGCTTTGCCCAGGTTGACGGTCCAGTCCAGGCCCAGCACCTCGCAGTCAAGCGTCGCCATCTCTTGCAGCCACAGGCCGCCGCCCTTGGTGAATACGATGCGCGGGATCGTGATGGTGTTACCGGCGCTATCGGTATGGGTCTTCTTAAGCTGGGCCAGCACGCGGGCGGTGTAGGCCAGGCTGAACTGCTGGAAGGCGCCATCGGCCAACACGCCACCCCAACTGTCAAAAATCATCACCGCCTGGGCGCCCGCATCGATTTGCGCGTTCAGGTATGCGGCTACCGAATCGGCATTGGTTGCCAGGATGCGGTGCATCAGGTCTGGGCGGCTGTAGAGCATGGTCTTGACCAGACGGTAGTCGCTGGAGCCTGCGCCTTCGACCATGTAGCAGGCCAGCGTCCACGGGCTGCCTGAAAAGCCGATCAGGGGCACGCGGCTTTTTCCGTCCGCTTGCGTCAGCGCCTTTCGTATGGATGTAACCGCGTCAAACACGTAACGCAGCTTGTCCAGATCAGGCACGGCCAGTTTGGCAACCGCTGCTTCGTCACGCACCGGGTGCGCAAAGCGCGGCCCCTCGCCAACGCCAAAGCTCAGGCCCAGGCCCATGGCGTCGGGGATGGTCAGGATGTCGCTGAACAAAATGGCGGCGTCTAGCGGGTAGCGGTCCAGCGGTTGTAGCGTGACTTCGGTTGCGTAGTCGACATTGGTTGCCAAGCCCATAAAACTGTTGCCAGCCTTGACCCTGGTGGCGAGGTATTCCGGCAGGTAGCGGCCGGCTTGGCGCATGAGCCAGACCGGCGTGTGGCTTGTGGCTTGGCGCAGGCAGGCTTGCAGGAATGTGGGGTTTTGGTGGTTGGTGAAGGTCTGGTCGGTCATGGTTGGATTGTCGCAGTACTCGGATTCTTGATAACCGACTTCCATTAACACCGACTTCCATTAACAACCCACTCCCCCAACCCCTCGCCCCGCTGGGCGAGGGGAGCCTTTTTTAACAGCCGATTTGACCGCGTGCGCCGAATACGGGGCTACAGACGATGCGTTGCGGTACGTGTTTGAGGTGCATATATTTCTAGGGTGGCGGTCGTAGTAAATACGTGCGGGCCGGTGCGCCAACGCTGGCCGCTGCGCGTGCCAGGCGGTTCCGTGCCAACGTGGTGGTGATCACTACGACCGTTGACAATAACCCTGAGCGAACAAGCCCGTAACGCAACGCCACTCTCGTATCCCGTAGTTGGAGCGATGCCACCAAATCGGCTTTTAAAAAGGCTCCCCTCGCCCGGCGGGGCGAGGGGCTGGGGGAGTGGGTTGTTAAGAAACTGCTGCCAATCAAGTCACAGCAGTACGTTTACGCTGAGACTGCAGCCGCACCGAAATAACCGACCCCAACCCCATCGCCAACGCCAAGGCCGGGCCGGGAAAACGGTGCGACAATTCTTCAAACCGCTGCGCTGACAGGCGCCAGATCTTGCAGGGCGAGGCCGCATGCACCGTCGCGCTGCGCGGCAGGCGCGAGAAAAAGCTGCCCTCCCCCAACGCCGAGCCTGGGCCTAATACCGCCAGCCGAATGCGGCTGTTGACGTCTTCATAGTGCACGGTCACCGTGCCTTCTTCCAGAAAATAAAGCGAACGGTCGACGGAGCCTTGGCGGATTAGCTCTTGCCCACCGGCCAGGGTAAAGAGCTGCAAAAATTCAGCGATGATTTCCCACTGCTGGTGACTAATTAGTCGGGTGAGCGAATCCTCGCTGCTATTGGCCTCAATAGCAGCCAGCAGACCCTTGAACTGGTCTCGCGCGAAAAAATTAGTGCTCGTATGAATCATCCCGGTAAACCGTATGCGTCCGTATTTGTTCCTGTTGTTTGGCCGAATGCTGCGCTTGCGTCACGGCTATCGCTCCCATTGGGGGCATGGGGTCTTGAAGGGCCAATCCTGCCCCTCGGCTACCCATCTAAGTTTAGGCGGATCACTGGGTTCTGCCTATAGTCCGTTCGGGCCAATGCCTTGGCCTTGCGGGCATGATTGACCCCTCGTATGGCGCCATTTGCGCCATCAATAGCCCTGCCACGTGCTTGTGTAAGATCGCCGGATTGTAAAAAAGGAGCGATTCCATGACCCGTGAAGTAGTAGTAGTAAGCGCCGTGCGTACCGCCATTGGCACCTTTGGTGGCAGTTTGAAAGACATCCCCCCCACCGAGCTAGCCGCCCAAGTCGTGCGTGAATCGCTGGCCCGTGCGCATGTAGAAGGCCGTGACGTAGGCCATGTGGTGTTTGGCCACGTGGTCAAC
>JBBQBG010000167.1:0-8650 GCA_038317285.1 Burkholderiales bacterium
CTGGTGCAACTGAGCGACCGCCTAGCCGACAAGCCCTCCACCTTTTCAGGTGGCATGAAGCGCCGGCTCAATATCGCAGCCGCACTGCTGCATACACCGCGGTTGCTGATTCTGGACGAACCCACAGTGGGAGTGGATCCGCAAAGTCGCAACGCGATTTTTGACAGCCTGGAGGCGCTCAAGCGCCAGGGCTGTGCGCTGATCTACACCAGCCACTATATGGAAGAGGTGGAACGCCTGGCCGACCACATCGTCATCATCGACCACGGCGTGGTCATTGCCAACGAGTCACCCGCAGCCCTTTATCAGCGCCTGCCAGCCCAGGCGGCACTGCGCCTTACGCCGCTGGCACCGGTGCCTGAACACACGCTGGACGCGCTTAAATCTCTGGAGGCAGTTGCCAATGTCACGGTCGAGGGCAACGATCTGCTGATTGGCTTGACAGCCGCAGAACAGGCACAGGACGTAATGTTGTGGTTAACGCAGCAAGGCTGTCGCACTGCCCAGTTCTCCACCGCGCGCACCAGCCTGGAGGCCATCTTCCTGACGTTGACCGGCCGTTCGCTGCGCGACGCATGATTTACACCAAACCTTGCATCCCACATTGAGAGCACGCCCATGACTGCCCTGATTGCATTGGTCCGCAAAGACCTTATTTTGTTCTTCGGCGACCGCCGGGCCCTGCTGCTCAACCTGGTCATGCCCATCGTTTTGGGCGCTTTTTTTGGCTACTTGTTTGGCGGCTCCGGCGTCAGCGACAACGCCAAGATCGAAATCGCCGTCGTGTCTGAAGACAGCAGCGAAACCAGCAAAAAAATCGTCGCAGGGCTGAAGGCGGACACGGCACTCACAGTAGTCGAAATGCCATTAGCTGAAGCGCAAGAAAAAGTGCTTAAGGGCAAACTCAACGCAGCCGTGGTGATACCCGCTGGTTTTGGTGACGCGGCAGGTGCTGCACTCTTTGGCGGCAAGACCAAGCCCGAGATCGCGGTCTATTACGACCCCTCCCAAGGCGCCGTGCTGGCCATGGTCAAAGGCATGTTGACGCAACACGTGATGCAAAACGTGAGCGCCGAAATGTTCAGTGGCGCCGGGGGCCAGAAGCTGATGGACGAGAACATCGCTGCGTTGGAGAAAGAGGCAGCCAGCAATCCACGCAGTGCCGAACTGCAAGAATTTTTGAAGAGCGTGCGCACCTTCCAGACGCGCAATGCAGAAGCCAAAGTGAGCGGCGCAGCGAGTGCAGATGGCGACCGCGCTGCCGGCCTTTCCATGCCCTTCGTGACGACCGACAAGGCTATGAGCGCCGGACCCAAATACAACGGCTACGCCCACGCCTTCGCCGGTATGGCCGTGCAGTTCATCCTGTTCATGGGCATAGACGCGGGTATTGGCGTGCTGACGGCCCAGCGCCAGGGTCTGTGGAACCGGTTGCTGGCATCGCCCATCACCATTTACACCGTATTGGCTGCCCGCGCCACATCCAGTGCCCTGATTGCGCTTGGCCTATTGCTGTTTATCTTTGTGGTAGCGGCCATGTTCTTCCAGGTGCAGGTGGCGGGCAGCATGCTGGGCTTCTTGGGCGTTGGCCTGTGTTTTGCGCTGGTGACGGCTACCTTTGGCTTGCTGATTGCGGCCTTTGGCAAGACACCTGAAGCTGCGCGCGGCATGGCAACATTTGCCACACTGATCATGGTGATGCTGGGGGGCGCCTGGGTGCCCTCTTTCCTCTTCCCCCAGTGGTTGCAGAGCCTGACACTTGCCGTGCCCACCCGCTGGGCAGTGGACGGTCTGGACGCTATGACCTGGCGTGGCCTGCCACTGGATGCGGCCTGGGCACCGATGGCGGCACAACTGGGCTTTGCGGCCCTGTTTGGTGCCCTGGCGTTGTGGAAATTTGGCCGCACGGGCGGTAGTAGCAAAGCCTGACGACTGGTAACAGCGTTCCAATCCGTCAGACCCAGTCAGCGCTGCTGGATATTGCGCTCGTCTTCGCGCTTTTTTTCCATTTCCCTGAAGCGTGTGCACTCGCCGGTCTGGCGGAAACGGTCGGTTCTGCATTGCTCGGCAATGCAGGCGATACGGAAGATGAACACCTTGTCGGCACAGACCTGGCCAGCGGCAGACGGCCCTGCCCCATTGACGCTTCCATTGGTGTGAGTGGGAACGATGGGTACGGATTCACGCGGCGCGTTGGATGCGCTGGGCGCCACGCTAGACGCCGCCGGTGCATCTGCCGCTAAGGGCAAGTTCGGCTTGGGCTTGGCGGGCCTGGACGCGCTGGCCGATGCAGCCGCCGCGACAGACAGTGGCTTGGATGCCTTGGCTATCTGAGCCGAAGCCGTCAGTCCGGGTGTGGCCACAGCCCCCTGAGTCGACACCTCAACCGAATCCGACGCAGACTCCTCAATCATGGGCGTGGTCGGTGTCTTCTGGGCAACAGCCGCCAGTTGGGGCTGAAGCGGGGCTTGCACCTCGGGTCCTACAACAGCGGCGGGCTTGAACACCACGCCCAACACCAGCAACCCAGACACAACGCCACCCAGCGCCCACAACGGCCATAGTTTGCGGGGCGTAGGCGGCTGTTGCTTCGCTGTCTTGGCCTCGGTCATTCTCTTGGGCGCCGCCGGTCTGCTCACAACCGGCTTCTTCACGATCGGCTGGGGATTGGGCACCGGCTGGGTTGGCACATCATCGGCCGGCACCGTCGCCGAGAAGGGGCCCATGGTCGAATCCAGGTCTATACCGTCGGCATCCGGCCGGAACTGGGGTTCTGTCGGCGCGCGGGTACCGGTGTTGTCCATGGCCAACTGCTCCAGCCGTTGCTGGGCGCGGCGGGCATACACGCCGGCCGGATATCGCTGCAGATAGTTCAAAAAGTTCTGCGAGACCGTGGACTCTTTGATGTCATTCCAGAGACCCAGCTCTTCTTCGTAATTGACGGTAGTGATCAGCGACACGTCTACGGCCGGGCCAAAAATGCCGGTGCTGGAGCCATCGCGCAACGCGGCGGGGGACGCTACGGGCGGGCGGTCGGCCAACATCTGAGAAAGCTCCGCTGCCACATCCGCATCGGGATTGCCCGTGGCCGCACCCATCTGCTGGGCCACCCCGCGCAGGGCCAAGCCGAACTCGCGTGCGGTGGCGTAGCGCTCGTCTGGATTCTTGGCCATGGCGCGTGCCATGACTTCATCCATCGCCGACGGCACCTCCAGGTTCAAGCTGCTGGGTGGCGCAGGGTCATGGCCCACGATTTTGTGGATAACCGCAAACTGGTTTTCGCCATCAAAGGGCAATACACCGGTTAACAGTTCGTAGAGCACCACGCCAGCCGAAAACACGTCGGAGCGGGAGTCGCCGCGCAAGCCCTTGGCCTGTTCTGGCGACATGTATTTGGGGGTACCCACTGCGCCACCTACTTGGGTCAGATGGGTTTCATCTGGCTCCTGGATGCGCGCCACGCCGAAATCCGTCAGCTTGACCCGCCCACTGCGCTCGATCAACATATTCGCGGGTTTTATGTCTCGGTGCACCACATTTTGCCGGTGCGCATGGTCCAGTGCCATCAGCAGATCGTGCACCATGATGATGGACGCGCGCGCTGAAAAACGGGCGCCATTCTCCAAGTGGTGTTTGAGGTCATCGCCCTCGATGAACTCCATCACCAGGTAGGCAGTATCGCCGTCCTGGCCCGAATCGAACACGCTGACGATATTGGCGTGGTTCAAACGAGCAGCGGAGCGTGCCTCGGTGCGAAAGCGACCTTCATATTCCTGCGCGGCTTCGCTTGTCAGGCTCTGCACCCGAATGGTTTTGATCGCCACCTGGCGGTCGAGATTCGGGTCGCGCCCTTCATAAACCACGCCCATCGCGCCCTTGCCGAGCACGCGAACGACGTCGTATCGGCCTAATTTTTCAATATCCGCCATATGTGGGTAGAAAACCTAGAAAAACGATGGAATACAACATAGGTGGCGGCATGCTAGCAGACGGGCCAGCATCCATTGTTGATAAATCCGTGGCACTTTGCGTTCTATTGCGCGGGGCAATTGAACCGGATACGATCACCCAACCCCGGACCAACCCCCATTCCGCAGGTGCCGCGTGCCTCATACATTCCAGTCGAAAGCCCATTGATGCCTACCGTTGTCTTTGCCGATGTCGTTGGAAGCACGGGTTTGTTCGAGCAACTGGGCGATGCAAATGCCTCGCTTCTGATGAACCGGCTGACCAACTTGCTCGGTAAGGTATTCGAGCAGCACCAGGGCCGTGTTGTCAAGCTGTTGGGCGACGGCGTGTTCGCCGTTTTTCCGGACGCCGGCAGCGCCATCAGCGCTTGCGTGACCCTGCAAACACGGTTCAAAACCGAACCCGTGATTCCGGGCCCTGGCACTGCACCCATTCAGATGCAAATGGGCGTGGAGTCTGGTGAACTTGTCGAGATAGACGGCGATTGCTTTGGCGATGCAGTCAACAGCGCATCCCGGCTGGCGGACCTGGCCGGCGCGGACCAGATCCTGACCACCCAGCATGTGTGGGACGAATTGGTAGCGGGCCACCGCGCGCTGCTGCGCAGCCTGGGACCCATGCACCTGCGCGGCAAGGCGCAGACCTCTCACATCTACCGTGTTGAGTGGCAAACCGACCGCGATTTGGACGCCACGGCCATGGGCATGTCGATGTACACGCCCAACCAGCACCAGACCCTGGCGCTGACGGTGCAGGGCCGCACGCAGATCTTCCCCTTGACGGCCACCGGCATCACCATTGGCCGCTCCACCGATGCCTCGCTGCCCGTACTGGACCCGCGTGTCTCACGGGTGCACGCCACCATCCGCAGCCGGGGCGGGCAGATTGTCCTGGCCGACGCGTCCAGCTTTGGCACCTGGGTGTATTTTGGCAACCAGGCGGAAGCGGTGGCGCTGCGCCGCACCGAATGCTTTTTGGTCGGCTTTGGTCAACTGTCGCTGGGCTGCCAGATCCATGCGGACAAGGCACCTTTGGTATCCTTCGAAGTCACATAGATCCTCTCATAAGCCTACCCGGGCTTCGCGCAGCTTGTGTTAGGTAGCGCACGGTCTCGTGACTAATATTTCACTACCATCCAGCCAATGCCCCAATTGGTGCCCGCCGCTTTGCGCGCTCTTCCGTTAATACTGACTTGCCTATTGGCAGGTTTAGCGAGTTCCACGATACAGGCGTACGAGGTGAGACTGACCGCGCCCGTGGCGTTGAAGGATTTGCTGTCAGAACATCTTGACGTGGTGCGTTTCAGTAGTCGCAAAGATATCAATGCCGACCAGTTGAATTTCATGATCGCCACCGTCTCGGAGCAAGTCGCACAGCTGGCGTCTACCGAGGGATTTTTCTCGCCGGTCACCACCGTCCACACTGACCTCGATGGTGAAACGACGACGATTCGTGTCACGGTAGACCCTGGGCCAAGAACCGTCGTATCGAACGTGGACGTACAAGTAGAGGGTACTGCCCGGTCGCAGTCCACGGCGCAGGTCGACGCGGTGCGACAGGGCTGGCGATTGCATCCGGGACAGCCGTTTCGACAAGAAGAATGGGCCGCAGCGAAAGAAAGCGGCCTGCAAAATTTGCAGGAGCTCCGGTACCCAGCGGCGCGGATCGCCGATTCTCAGGCCCGCATCCTGGCCGACGCGCAGACCGCCGAGTTGGTGGTTGCGTACGACAGCGGCCCGTTGTTCACACTGGGTGCTTTGAAGCTAAGTGGCACACAGCGCTATCCCGGGAGTATTGTTTACAACGTCAACCCGCTATCCATCGGCGAGGAATACAGCACCGCGCGTTTGTTGGAGCTACAGCGGCAAATACTCAGAACGCCCTACTTCAGCAACGTGGTGATAGACATCGACCGCGATGCTTCCCACGCCATTGAAACTCCGGTCATCGTTAAGGTCACGGAATACCCTCAGCAGCGGGTCCGCAGCAGCGTTGGGTACACCACGGATGGCGGCGCCCATCTCGGAGGACTGTATTCGCACAACAACGTATTGAGCCGTGCCTGGGTATTCGATGGTCAGCTCGACCTAGACCAACGCCGCCAGTTCAGCTCGTTGCAACTAGCCCTGCCACCGGCGCCTGGCGGCTTTGTTGACAGCTTGCACGGCTCATTCGAACGCACCACCCTCGAAGGCATTGACCTTCGCAGCCAGCGCCTCGGACTGCGCCGCGCGCACTCGACGGACAGGCGCGATACGGTGGTTTCGCTGGAGTACTACCGGGACCGGTTGGAGCAAATTGACGGAGCCACTGCGCCACCCCAGACCTTCATACAACCGGGCAGCCACCAGGCGCTGGTAATCGGCAGCGCCTGGAATTGGCGCGCCGTGGACGATTTGGTGTTCCCCCGAAAGGGACGTGTCACCGCAATTGACGGTGGCGTGGCACTCAAAGGCGTGCTGAGCGACCAGACGTTCATCCGACTGCACGGCAAACTGCATGAATACCTACCGGTGGGTCGCAGAGACGTGGTCGTCCTGCGCGCAGAATTGGGCGCGGTCTGGTCCCAGGGCGACAACGCGGCCATTCCTGCGTCGTTGTTGTTCCGCGCGGGTGGGACCGAATCGGTGCGCGGTTATGACTTCCAAAGCATTGGTAACGAACGTGCAGGAACGGTCTACCCGGCACGCTATCTGGCGGCCGCTAGCGTCGAGTACCAGCACTGGGTGACCGAGCGTTGGGGCGGTGCCGCGTTCTATGACGTCGGCACGGCGGCCGACACATGGCAGGACAAATCACTCTTTCATTCGGTCGGCGCTGGCGTGCGTTGGCGCAGCCCGGTCGGCACGGTTCGGCTCGACTTGGCCTATGGATTTCAGAAAAACCAGATACGCCCCCACCTGTCGTTTGGAGTTGCATTCTGATGCAGCGCCAAGCCGTGGCAGCATCGGCGCCCTCTGCCACACCGGTCCCCGGTACACGACGCGCCAGGCGCTGGTTGGCATGGAGTATCGGCTCGCCGGTAGTGCTTGCTGTATTGCTAGCAGTCGTGGTCACGGTGGCCTCGCAGACCGACTGGGGCACGCGGCTGTTGTGGCGAACTGCCTCCCATTTGGCGTCCGGCCAACTTTCTGGTGAATTTGTAGGCGGCAATCTGAGCGATGGTCTGCAATTGCGCAATATCGTTTACCAAGACAAAACCACGCTCGTTCGGGTCGACACGCTGGAGTCCAGTTGGCGCCTGCAACGCTCTCCGTTGAAATGGACCGTTCAATACATGCGATTGGGCACTGTCGACGTGACGTTGCTACCTGGACCTGCTACGGCACGCGCGCTACCCGCGCAACTTTCATTGCCGCTGCAGGTTGATTTGCAAAGTGCAAGTCTGCAGCATCTCGTGATTCGCCAGGACGCGAACGTAAGCCATTTCAGCGACATTCGCCTGCACGCGAACTACGACCAACTAACCCATGCTCTTGCCCTTGAGCATGCAGTTACGCCATACGGCCTGATCACCGGCGCGTTGCGGCTGCGCGCTGTGGCCCCTTTCGAAGTCACCGGTACCATGGGACTTTCGGGCAAGAAGGGTGAAGATTCCTACCAGGTCAATGCTCGACTAACTGGCACCCTGCGGGCACTCGGCATGGAACTTGATGCCAAGGGAATGCATCTGGACGGGCACGCAAACGTCGACGCAACGCCCTTCGACGCTGTGCCCATCCGCAGAGCGCTGGTCGCCATCCGCGGCTTCGACCCGCAACAATTCAATCCGCAGTGGCCACATGCCAAACTGGATATGCGCGCCACGCTCACGCCCATGGACGACGCGAAGGCTGATCTGTCCCAGCTCAAGGTCACTGGTCCGGTATCGATTGTGAATGCGCAACCTGGCGCTATCAACGCAGGCCTGCTTCCTTTTGAATCGGCCACGGTGGACGTTGTCCTCAGTGCGCAACAGCAGCAATTGCGCCAACTGACGATTAACCTCCCAGGCAAGGGCACGCTGGCCGGAGGGGGCGAGATCCGGACGCCCGCGCAAGGAACATTGACGCTGCAAGCCAAAAACCTGGACATGCACGCGCTGCACAACAAGCTCAAAACCACGCAACTCAATGGCCCGCTCAGCGTGCAGTTTTCGGGCGCGACACAAGAGGTGCGGCTGGAGCTTTCCGATTCATCTTTGTCGATGGCTGCACAGGCGACACTCAACCCTGAAAAAATCACGTTGCACTCGGTTCAGGCGAATGCCGGCACGGCACGGCTCACATTCAGCGCCACTTTGACGCGCGATGCCGTGGCTGCCTATACGGCCAGTGGCAGCCTGCGGGAATTCAATCCTGCCAAATTTTTTACGTCAGTACGGCACTTCAAAACCCGAGATGCGCGCATCAATGCTGATTTCGACGCGCAGGGCGCATTGCAGCCAGCATTCAGCGCCAAACTTCACTTCAATGTGCACGATAGCCAGTACGACGGACTTGCGATGACGGGTGGCGGCACCATCCACATAGTCGACCAACGGGTACTGCCCAGCAATGCGCAGATCTCCATCGCCGGCAACTCTGCGCGCCTCAAAGGAAGTTTTGGCGCGGTGACCGACCGGTTGGAGCTTGATGTGGATGCGCCGGCACTGGACAGGCTTGGCTTCGGACTTTCCGGAATGCTACACATCCATAGCCAG
>JBBQBG010000168.1:0-8638 GCA_038317285.1 Burkholderiales bacterium
TGGCAATCGCTAGCGGTGATGTCGCCATGGCGGCGGTGGATGACCAGACTGGCCAGTGCCAGCCCGCAACCAATCTCCAATATGCGTTTGCCCACCAGGTCTTGCGTTTGCATGGCGTCGGCCAGCATGCGTGCTGAGGGCCAGACCATGCCAAATAAGGGCCACGATGCGGACGAGATGCCAGCAGCCTGTGCCAGACCGTGCGGGTCGGCATACTGCTGGCGGTCTAGCAGCGAGCGGATTTCAAAATGGGAGGCGCCCAGCAAGTGGGTCTCGAATCTAACTTGGTAGCCTGGCATGCAGCCGCTCCTGTCAGTGTGTGTTGTTGTCGTGGCATGAGAAAAATGCTTTTGCTCATCAGACACAACACCTGCAAGAGTGTGATGTGGGTGGACCGGGCACCGGGTGCGGACCTTACGACCCGCAGCCCTAGTGTATCGACTTGTATACGGGCTACCCTAGAATGACCCCGGCGCCAGCGCGCCGAGTGTTGCGAGTGCAGGGTGATGACGCGTTATTGCTCTGTCTTGCACTGTGGGGCACCCCCATGGCTGTTGTGTGCCGAGTCATTTCGGTGCGTGCGTGACAGTGCACATCATGTGCACGACGCGCACGCTGGACCTGCTGGTCGACGCGCTGGTTGCCACCTTTTTGGTTTCATCTTCAAGGGCCATGCGGAACCTCTCCTACAAGACCTGGATTGCACGCAGCCTGGCACGTGCGCTGCTGGCGGACGCAGACCAGCCCGGCGGCACGCGCTTGGCTGCCTTGCGGGCACGGGCAGTGGCGACATTTGGAGAGGAGCCGCCGTGGTTGGCGTCGGTGATCGCGCCCTTGGCGTCTCTGTCGCCTCTGCGTTGGCAAATGCTGGATCTGGATGCATTGACCCAACGCATTCTGACGCCGCCCCACGCCCAGCGCCCTGCGCTACTTGGCAACGCTCGCGATCAAGACGGCGATGTGGGCGATGATGATGACGATGCAGACGACCTCGACACGGACGAAGGACTGTCGTTTACGGGTGGTGGCACGCCCCACATTCGCCGCCTGATCCTGCGCCCTGCCCGCATGCGCCCTCGCCCCCTGGGCTTGGACACCTGCGCGTTGCCCGATCTGCCTACCCTGCAAGACCTGGCGCAGTGGCTGGACCTGCCACTGGATCGGCTGCTGTGGCTAAGCCCCGAGACGCCCTTGGGCTCCGAACACTACCGCTACAAGCTGCAACCCAAACGCACCGGCGGTTTGCGTTTGCTGGAGATTCCCAAGGTGGACCTCAAGCGGGTGCAACGCACTATCCACGCCGGCCTGCTACAGCACGTGCCGGTGCACGAGGCGGCCCACGGTTTTGTGGCCGACCGCTCGGTCGCCACGCACGCGGCGGCCCATGCGGGGCAGGCCGTGGTCATCAAGTTTGATGTGAAGGATTTCTTTGGCAGCATCCGTGCCGCGCAAGTGGCGGCCATCTGGCGCACGCTGGGGTATCCAACCGGTGTGGCGCGCGCCCTGGCCACGCTGTGCACTCACCGCACGGCGCGGATGGTGGTGGACCGCTTGCGTGACGATGGTGGCCTGGATTGGTTGGGTGCCAAGCGCCTGCGCGCCGCGCATCTGCCGCAGGGGGCACCCACGTCGCCAGCGCTGGCTAACCTGTGCGCCTTCGGTTTGGACTTGCGGCTAGACGGCCTGGCTTGGGTGTTTGGCGCGACCTACACGCGCTATGCCGATGACCTGGTGTTTTCTGGCCCGGCGGCACTGCGCCCGCAGTTTCGCGCCTTGCAGGCCTGGGTAGCGACCATCGCGCAGGATGAAGGCTTTGCGCTGCACCCCGACAAAACGCGCTGCCTGCCACAGCACCTGCAGCAGCGCATCACCGGCGTGGTGGTGAACGCCCACCCCAACACACCGCGACAAGACTACGACCGGCTCAAGGCCTGCTTGCACCAGTGTGTGCACCAAGGGCCGGCGTCGCAAAACCATGCACAACTCCCCGACTTTCGCGCCCACTTGTTAGGGCGCATCACCTGGGTCAAGCAGTTCAATGCGGCCCGGGGCGGGAAGCTGATGGGTTTGTTTGCGCGGATTCACTGGTGAACACGCCAAGCATCCGATCATCGCGGTCCAATCGAACAGACTGCAATTCGCTCCTTAGCCTTCCTTAAACACGAGACCGTGCATGATCGCCGCGCGATTGATGGACTTGGACCACACTCTGTTGGTCAACCGCCAGCCTATCGCGGCTGCCGTGCTTCCCGTGCAGGACGCTTTGACCTCTCGCACGCCGTTGACAGCATTGGGATATCGGCTGGACATCAGCAGGCCCTTGTGACCGCTGTCCCACCGACGATATGTGTTTTATTTAGGGTGTAATCAGCACTTCCTCGCAGTCTCGCTGAATCCGCACCATTCAACCCAAACGACACTCTTTGATGAGAATTTTTGCCCTCCTACTTGTATTTACCTCTGGCCTGCTCGGCGTCGCGCCCATCCATGCGACAACTGCCACGATAGTCCCTCCAACCCAATCCGTCCATGGCTTGTCGCAAGCGGAATGGTCCCGGGGATGGTGGCAATGGGCGGCGTCGTTTGACCGGCGTGCGAGTCCGGTCAGTGACCGGACCGGCGCCTTGTGTGCACTAAAGCAAAGCGGACCCGTTTGGTTTCTAGCCGGCACTTATGGAACGCAGCGGACTATCAGGACGTGCAAAGTACCCCGCGGAAAATATATCTTCTTTCCCCTTATCAACGCCATGGTAGCGCCGCACCCGGACGTTCCTATCAGTTGCCGAGCCGTCACGCAGCGTGCCGCGTCCATGATGGATGAAGCTTCATCGCTAATCTTGGATATCGACAGCGTTCGCACTCCCAACCTGCTGTCGCATCGCCAGGCCACGACGCGGTGCTTTGATTTAGGCACCCGGATGGAGGAAGAGATTCGCATTTTCCCGTCCGCAGCCAACGGATACTACGTGATGCTCAGGCCCCTGAGCCCGGGCAAGCACGAGATCAACTTTGGCGGCGTAGTGCCCGACATGCTGCAAGCTGTAACCTACACGCTGGAAGTGGAGTGAGTTTGCTATTTAATTAGTAGCGCATCACGCACATTCCACGAGGGCTAGCGCCCGGTTTTCCAAAAAGTTCTGCTACTCAACCCGCGTTACCGCGTTGGGTTTAAAGCCCAGGTCCGCTGCCTTGCCCTTGCGCGCGCGCGCTGCACGGGCATTGTTCAGGCTGCGAATCTCCAGCGTCTCGTCACGTTCTTTGCCGCCGCGGCCGATGCCGTCGATGCGTATGCTGCGGGTGTATGCCGCGGCGCCGGCCAAGGTATCCTTGGCTTCCAGATCAATCAGCATCAGACCGCGGCCACCATTGGCCATGGATTTGAGTTCGGTGATTTCAAAGGTCAAGATACGGCCGCCGGTAGAGGCGCAGGCCACATGGGTGGCCGCCGGCACCGAGCTGGCCGGAGTACCCGCCACCGTGACCTTTCCCTGCGCGCCCGACACCAAGGATGGGCAGCACAGCGTCTCGCCCTCGTTAACAGAAACGAAAGCCTTGCCCGCCTTTTGGCGCGAGACCATGTTGTCCACCGTGGCCATGAAGCCATACCCGGCCGTGCTGCTGAGCAACAACGTGGCTGCGGCAGGGCCGGCAAAATAATAGAGCAACTGTGTGCCGCTTTCCAGCTCGATCAGTGTGGTGACGGGCTGGCCATCGCCCCGGCCGCCTGGCAACAGGGACACTGCCACCGAGTAGACGCGGCCGTTGGAACCGAACACCAGCAGCGTGTCGACACTGCGGCACTCGAACGTGCCGTAGAGGCCATCGCCTGCCTTAAAGGCAAAGCTGGCACCTTCGTGGCCTTGACCAGTGCGGGTTCGCACCCAGCCCTTTTGGCTCACGATTACGGTGACGGGTTCGTCCACCACCTTGACTTCAGCAATGACTTTTTTCTCGGTCTGGATCAGCGTGCGCCGCGGGTCGGCAAAGGCTTTAGCGTCCGCCTCAATCTCTTTGACCATCAGGCGGCGCAGGGTCGCTGGACTGCCCAGGATTTCTTCCAGCTTGCCTTGCTCGGTGCGTAGCTCGGACAACTCTTGTTCGATCTTGATGGCCTCCAGCCGGGCCAGTTGGCGCAGGCGGATTTCAAGGATGTCCTCGGCCTGGCGGTCCGACAGCTTGAACCGCGCGATCAGTGCCGCCTTGGGCTCATCCGCCTGGCGAATGATGGCAATGACTTCGTCAATATTCAATAGAACGGTCTGGCGGCCTTCCAAAATATGGATGCGTTCCAGCACCTTGGATAGCTTGTGCTGCGAGCGCCGCTCGATGGTGGTGTGGCGGAATGCAATCCACTCCAGCAGCATTTGTCGCAATGACTTTTGGGTAGGCCGACCATCCAGACCAATCATGGTCAAGTTGATCGGCGAAGAGGTCTCCAAACTGGTATGCGCCAGCAGGGTGTTGATGAGTTCTTGCTGCCCGATGCGGCTAGTCTTGGGCTCGAACACAAGACGCACCGCCGCGTCTTTGTTGGACTCATCTCGTTGCACGTCCAGCACCGCCAGCACACTGGCCTTGAGCTGAGTCTGGTCCTGCGACAAGGCCTTTTTGCCGACCTTGACCTTGGGGTTGGTCAACTCTTCGATCTCTTCCAGCACGCGCTTGGTGCTGACTCCGGGCGGCAATTCGGTCACTACCAGTTGCCACTGGCCACGGGCAAGCTCTTCAATTTTCCAGCGGGCGCGCACCTTGAGCGAGCCGCGGCCAGTGCGGTAGGCGTCGGCAATTTCCGCCGCACCGCTGATGATCTGGCCACCACCAGGGTAGTCGGGGCCGGGCACCAGGGTCAGCAAATCGGCCTCGGGCAGTTCGGGTTGCTTGATGAGCGCAATGCAAGCGTCCGCTATTTCGCGCAGGTTGTGGCTGGGAATTTCGGTCGCCAGGCCCACCGCAATACCACTGGCGCCATTGAGCAGGGCGAAGGGCAGGCGGGCGGGCAGCAGCTTGGGCTCTTGCTCGCTACCGTCATAGTTGGGGGCAAAGTCAACCGTGCCTTCGTCCAATTCGTCCAGCAACAGGCGAGTGATCTTGGACAAGCGCGCCTCGGTGTAGCGCATGGCGGCGGCATTGTCGCCGTCTCGCGAGCCAAAGTTGCCCTGGCCGTCAACCAGGGGGTAGCGCTGGTTGAAATCTTGCGCCATGCGCACCATGGCGTCGTATGCGGCAGTGTCGCCATGCGGATGGTATTTGCCCAGCACATCACCGACCACACGGGCACTTTTGACGGGCTTCGCACCCGTGTTGCTGTTAGGCCCACCAAAGCCCAGGCCCATGCGCGACATGGAATACAGAATGCGCCGCTGCACCGGTTTTTGGCCATCGCAAACATCAGGCAGCGCGCGGCCCTTGACCACGCTCAGCGCGTATTCGAGGTAGGCGCGTTGGGCGTAGGTGGCTAGATTGAGTTCGTCATCACAGCCATCACGGGGCGGTTCGGGGGGCAATGCAAGGGTAGCTTGTTCGGTCATGGAAACTAATTAATTCGACAATTCTGTAAGTGACTGCGAAGCTTTGGTGACCTGGCCCGAGCCGACCACCAGATCACGGGGTTGCATGGGGTCGCGCCCTGCCTTTTTGGCCAGCGCGTCACCCACCTGCGGTCCGGTTTGCTCGCCCCAACGCAAATTGATATTGGTATTCGCGCCGTGGGGCTGCCCCTGCGCGCGGGCACCAGATGGAGCGGCTGGCGTTATGAGGGCTTGCGGGCGGAGGCGCTGGTACAACGCCATCACGGAGCGCACGTAGTTTTGCGTTTCCTTGTAGTTGGGGATCTTGTTGCCGGCCTTTTGCACAGCCCCTTCGCCCGCGTTGTAGGCTGCCACCGCCAATTCCAACTGACCGGGGAACATCTTTACCAAATCCCGCAGGTAGCGCGCACCGGTCTGGATATTGGTCTTGGGGTCCGTCAGTTTGGCGGACACCGTGCCACGCTGGTCTGTGGCCAAACCATACCGTTCGGCCGTGGCTGGCATTACCTGCATCAAGCCGACAGCGCCTTTGGGCGATACCGCGCTGGAGTTGAAGCGAGATTCGGTGTGGATGACGGCTTGTAGCAGTGCCATTTCCAACTGGTTGGCGTCTGCGGCCGTGCGCAAGTGTTGCGAGACGGCCATGAAGCCGGGAGAAATTTCCATGGCAACCACGCTCTTGCCCAAGGCAGCATCATTCCATTGCGCTTGCGCGCCGCCATTGGAGTCGGTGTCGGCTACCCCGGGTGTGCTCACACTGCGAAACAGCAGCGTGTAACGCTTGTCGAGCTGGCTGGACGCGAAATTCTTCACGCCCTCGGCGTCGGTATAGATCCACATGTCGGCATGGGCTCCCTGGCCTGCAAGCACGGCAGCGCCGGCAAGGAAAGCAGCCGCAGCGCGACGCCAACCCTTGGTGACGGAACCGGGACATGTCATAGGTTGTGTAGTCATCAAACGTCTACCTCGACCGAGTCGCCGTGCAACTCCATCAGTTCGCGCCGGGCAGCGGCTTCGCCCTTGCCCATCAGCTTGGTGATCAGGGCCTCGGTCTGGCCGAAGTCGATCGCACCCAACATGACCGGCAACAGTCGGCGGGTGTCGGGGTTGAGCGTGGTGTCCCACAATTGCTCGGCATTCATTTCGCCCAGGCCTTTGAAGCGGCTGATGCTCCAGGCCCCTTCGCGAACGCCTTCTTTGCGCAATTTGTCGAGAATGGCGATCAACTCGCCGTCATCCAGCGCGTACGCCTTGGATGCGGGCTTCTTGCCACGTGCCGGTGCATCGACCCGGAACAGCGGTGGGCGCGCCACAAATACATGGCCGGTCTCGATCAGCTTGGGGAAGTGGCGGAAGAACAGCGTCAGCAACAGCACCTGGATGTGGGAGCCGTCTACATCCGCATCACTCAGTATGCAGACCTTGCCATAACGCAGGCCGGACAGGTCGGGCGTGTCGTTGGGGCCATGCGGATCGACACCGATGGCGACCGAGATGTCGTGTATTTCGGTATTGGCAAACAGACGGTCGCGATCCACCTCCCAGGTGTTGAGGACCTTGCCACGCAGGGGCAATATCGCCTGGTTTTCTTTGTCGCGTCCCATCTTGGCGCTGCCACCCGCAGAGTCGCCCTCAACCAGAAATACCTCGTTGTAGGCAATGTCCTTGCTCTCGCAATCGGTCAGCTTGCCGGGCAGCACCGCCACGCCCGAGCTTTTGCGTTTTTCCACCTTTTGGCCGGCTTTTTGTCGGCTTTGGGCGGCTTTGATCGCTAACTCGGCCAATTTCTTGCCATAGTCGACGTGTTGGTTCAGCCACAACTCCAAGGCCGGGCGCACAAAACTGGAAACCAAGCGTACTGCGTCGCGTGAATTCAGACGCTCCTTAATCTGGCCCTGGAACTGTGGGTCCAGCACCTTGGTGGACAGCACATAGCTGGCCCGGGCAAACACGTCTTCGGGCATCAGCTTGACGCCTTTGGGTAACAGCGAATGCAGTTCAATGAAGCTTTTGACGGCGGTGAACAGGCCGTCGCGCAGACCGCTCTCGTGCGTGCCGCCGGCGCTGGTGGGGATCAGGTTGACATAGCTTTCGCGCACCGGCTGGCCATCTTCGGTAAAGGCCACGCACCAGGAAGCGCCCTCGCCTTCAGCAAAGTTGTCGCTTTGCGCATCGGCAAAGCCTTCGCCTTCGAACAGCGGAATCACCGGGTCGCCATTGAGCGTTTGCGTCAGGTAGTCGCGCAGGCCGCCTTTGTACAGCCAGGTTTGGGTTTCTTTGGTCTTTTCGATCAGCAGTGAGACGCTGACACCGGGCATGAGCACCGCCTTGCTGCGCAGCAAATGGGTTAGCTCGGCCATGGGCAGCACGGCAGATTCGAAATATTTGGCGTCTGGCCAGACGCGAATCGTGGTGCCGGATTTGCGGTCGCCGTCTGTAATCTTGCGGGTTTGCAAGGCCTGGGTGACGTCCCCGTTTTCAAACACCAAAGCAGCCACTTGGCCTTCGCGATACGACGTGGCCTCAAGCCGCTTGGCCAGGGCGTTGGTCACACTCACGCCGACACCGTGCAGGCCGCCGGAGAAGCTGTAGGCGCCGCCCTTGCCCTTGTCGAACTTGCCGCCGGCATGGAGGCGGGTAAATACCAACTCGATGACTGGCGCTTTCTCTTCGGGGTGCATGCCAAATGGAATGCCGCGACCATCGTCTTCAACGGCAACAGAGCCGTCCACATAGACGGTGACTTTGATCTTTTTGCCGTAGCCACCGAGGGATTCATCGGCCGCGTTGTCCAGCACTTCCTGGATGACGTGCAGCGGATTGTCGGTGCGCGTGTACATGCCCGGGCGTTGTTTAACGGGCTCCAGGCCCTTGAGGACCCGGATGGAACCTTCGGAGTATTCGGGGGTTGGTTTGACGGACATAGGGCAACATTGTAATCGCCGACTCCGGACTGGCTGTATATAAATACGGGCTATCCACTTAGCTCCTTGGACTCCATTTTTGCCAAATTTGATGGTGCAACCACTTGTTTGTAGGTTACCGGCGCAGTCGCCACCGCCTGCTCCAGCAGTCGATAGAAGAGCATACCGCGCGAGAGCGATTTTCGT
>JBBQBG010000169.1:0-8536 GCA_038317285.1 Burkholderiales bacterium
GCAGCCGCTGGTGCACATCCATGCCAGCGCGGAAGAACTGAACCGCGTTTACCAAGCCGACCTGGCGATCCACGCCAGCATGCGCGCCGCCGCTCGCTCGCTGGAAGTGCTGGCCGCTCCCAAGGATGTGGTCTGGGAAGCGTGGACGCAGGGCTGCAACGCCGACTACCTGGCTAACTTGCAAGCCAGCCCCATCAAGGATTTGCCAGCAGACACCGAGCGCGGTCTGGTGGACATGCATAGCGTCATCGCCACCGTGCAAAAGCACTTGCCTGCAGACGCGGTGCTGACCAACGGCGCTGGCAACTTTGCCAGCTGGCTGCACCGCTTCTATCGTTACAGCGGCCTGGCCAAGGGTTTCAAGACCCAACTGGCGCCCACCAACGGCGCGATGGGCTATGGCGTGCCGGCCGGCATTGCCGCGGCCATCACCAGCAAGGCCAGCCCCGGTGCTGTCGGGCAGGGCAGGGTGGTGTTCACGATTGCGGGTGATGGCGACTTTCTGATGAACGGCCAGGAGCTGGCCACCGCCGTGCAGCACGGCGCCAAGACCATCATCTTGTTGTTGAACAACGGCATGTACGGCACCATCCGCATGCACCAAGAGCGTGAGTACCCAGCGCGCGTGGTCGGTGCCGGAACCTCGCTGCACAACCCCGATTTCGCCGCACTGGCCCGTGCCTATGGCTACGCGGGTGTGCGCATCCAGCGCACGGTGGACTTTGAGGCCGAGCTACTGGCGGCACTGGCGCGGCCTGAGGGCACGTTGATTGAGGTCATGCTGGAGCCTGAATTGATCAGCACGCGGGGGACCTTGGCGGGGATTACCCAAGCGGCGTTGAAACGCTGATTCTGCAATACGCAATTTAGACCGTGGTGGAGAAATGTGTTTAAGGAAATAGACCGCTAGCCCTCGTGTAATGTGCATGAGCAGCTATCAACAATATAGCAAACCAAGAAAGCCGATATACTTATGATCACTATTTTCCGCAGAGCCGCAACCATCGCCATCCTGGCATCCGCGATCCATGCGCACGCGCAAGTTCCAGTGGTCGCAGCCACCGGTCAGGAGCAGTTGCTTACAAGCGCCGACCCCAAGCTAGCCGCAAACAAGCGGCTGGTGTACGACTTCTGGCGCGAAGTCTTCGAGGGCGGGCACTTGGAATTGGCCGAGAAGTACCTGACCGAGTCCTACATTCAACACAACCCCAATGTGCCCACGGGGCGTGCGGCCTTCGTCGCCTTCTTCTCCAAGTTCACCAAGGCAAAACCGATCGAAGCCCAAATCAAGGCCCCATTGGTGACCATGACTGCGGAGGGCGACATGGTTGTTCTCAGTTTCGTGCGCGAGAACAGTGATCCGAAGGACAGCACCCTTAAATACACCACCACGTGGTTCGATATGTTTCGCATCGAAGGCGGAAAGATCGCCGAGCACTGGGACCCCGCTACGAAGCAATAGCCATAAGCCAAAGCGATGCAAGTTCGTCCCATCCAAGCATCCGAAATCGAGCAAGCGCGTTTGCTGCTCGCTGCCAACGACTGGGGCCCCCGCGTCGCCCATGCTGCAACATTTCGCGAACTTGTTTCCCGCTCACAGATAGCACTGGTAGTGGTGCAAGGGGACGAGGTCGTCGGATTCTTGCGGGCGATAACAGACGGCATCTATAACGGCTATATCTCCATGGTCGTCGTGGCGCAGGCGCACCGGGGCACGGGGGTCGGTACAGCGCTTGTTCGCGCTGCCATGGGCGACGACCCCAAGATGACATGGGTCCTGCGCGCGGGAAGAACAGGCGTCTCCGCTTTTTATGAAAAGCTTGGCTTTGCGGTGTCCGAGGTCGCCGTGGAGCGACCGGGACAGCGATCGTGACGTGACCGCTCGTCTGTCTTGTTTGCGTGCCTTCCCAAGCCGCATAGCCAATCGATATATGCGAAACGGACCGCTAGCCCCCGCGGGGATTGCGTAAGCCGCTATCTAAACAGGAGCAGTCTTTGAAACAATCCATTGGCCAACTCTCCCTTGTCGTGCGCGACTACGACGAGGCTATCCACTTTTACGTCGACCAGTTGGGCTTCACGTTGGTGGAAGACACTGCCCTGCCAGAGCAGAACAAGCGCTGGGTTGTCGTGGCTCCGCCGGGCTCGTACGGTTTGCGTTTGCTGTTGGCCCGCGCCGTCGGTGATGCGCAGTTGTCGCGGGTCGGCAACCAGACAGGCGGAAGGGTGTTTTTGTTTTTGTACACCGATGATTTCTGGCGCGACTTCAATGCCTACCTAGCGGGTGGTGTGGTCTTTGTACGCGAACCGACGGCCCAAGCCTATGGAACCGTCGCAGTGTTCAAGGACCTCTATGGCAACTTGTGGGATTTGCTGCAAGAAGCGCCGTCTGCAAGATAGTACTGATCGCCAACAAAAACGGCACCCAAAGGTGCCGCTTGTGTTGCGCTAAAGGGATTCAAGCCTGCTGGGCTTTGCGACGGCGGACAATTGCGCCTATCAACCCCAAACCAGCCAGCATCAGGGCGTAGCTTTCGGGTTCGGGCACTGCCGACACGGAAGCCGAGCCGACGTTGAAGCCATGCCAGAATTCAGGCTGTCCTACAGCAATATGCATTGTGGTGAAGCTACCGTGCAGTTGCAGTACACCGTTGAACTCGTATCCGGTGAACGCATTCCCGGCCACGGAATAGCCTGAATAACCCCAGTAATTGCTACCCGAGGAGAGCACAGACACATTGCTGTCGAAGCTGTAAGTCACGGGTAGACCACCTTGACCCACACTGACCAAAGCGATGTAGGGGTTTTGAACAGCTTGGCTAAATGTCAGCGTAAAAAATGCAGTATTTGCGACCTGCAACATATCGCTAGGCTGAAATCCGCCGTAGGAGCCCGATGGTGAAATGCCGCCCGTGTTGGCGTTGTTGTAGTAATACGTTCCATTGTCCAAGCTGAGTGGCGTGCTTCCTGTCAATGAAACTCCGACTACGTCGCTGCCGATGGTCAACGTTCCGGTGTTAACGGTGGCCCAGTCAATCCAGCTTGGGCCAGCGCTTGCAGCCGTGTGGATGCATGCAGCCGCCAAGGTGACAGCCAGTAATTTGATTTTCATTGGGTAACTCCTGTTTCGATAGGGGAGTATTGACCAGACAGGCGAGGCAGCGCAATAGTCTGTTCGGACTAATCCCCATCAGTTTGCTGGGCACGGCAATGATCTTGAATTGGCAATGAAATTTGCCGCGAATATTTCACAGCATCTCTTCTGGCGCCAACGGCCCGAGCAGTTTGAGAGCCAATCGCAGCAAGGCGCTGGTGTCGGGCTCGCTGGTGCCGTCTTTCAGGTTGGAGCCTTGCGGCGCACGCCAAACCAAATGGTCGCCTTCTAGCTCCACCCGGTAGGCGCCGGTTGCCATGGTCGGCTCGATAAGACGAATGGCTTCTTCTGAAATGGCTCGACTACGGATAGCGACGGCGACTTCGCTGTTTTGCAGCTGTGAGCGCAAATCAAGGTTCATGGAACCCACCACCAGCAGCCGGTCGTCTACCACAACCACCTTGGAATGCAGGCTGGCGCGCGAGCTGCCTCCTCCGGTTGAACCGCCGATGGACCCCGTCGAAATGGCCGACGAACCAAAACTGCGGAAGGTGCCCTCCTGTTCGGCACGCATCTCAAAAATCTCGACGCCCATCGCCAGCAGCGCCCTGCGGTAGCGCGCGTACCCAACATGGGCAGCGGGTGCGTCGTTGGATGCCAGCGAGTTGGTCAGCACCCGTACGCGAACACCGCGTCTGCGCAGATCTGCGAACTGCCCCATCGTTCGTTCGCCTGGAACAAAGTAGGGTGACACGATCAGCAGGTTGGTTTTGGCCTGTCCCATCAGTTGCAGCAGGCCATCAACGGTGGTGTCTTCGGCGGCTTCAATATCGTCCGCGTCAGCGGCAATCTTGCCGGGCTTGTCAACCAGCAGGGTTGACGGCGCCCAGGTCCATTTCAATAGGCGCAGATCCGTTGAATCGGGCAGTGGTGCAATCGTGGGGGAAGGCGCGTTGTTCGTTACGGCGGGGTCGGCCGGCGCCGTTGGCAAAGGTATGGGCAATAACGATTCGGCGGCGGCCGTACCAGCGGCTGCGTCGTCCCCGGGGTCAGATGGAACACTTGGTTTGCCGCCAATTGTGGTGGGTGCGGGCTTGAGGGCCTCGATTTCCTGGGCTGTTATCAGCGACTGCACTGGGTAGGCCAACGGGTTGTTCCAATACTGGTCAAAACTGCGCGACAAGTCACGCGCGATGCGGCCCGCAGCCAGCACGTCAATGTCCACAAAGTTGGTGCCCGGGCTCTGCCCGAAGTAGGTTTCGCCCAAGTTGCGACCGCCAGTAATCGCCAGCGCATTGTCGGCCACAAAAATCTTGTTGTGCATGCGCCGCTGGATCCGGGCGACGTCGTTCAGGTTGGTGATGATGCGCCAGGCCAGTGAGCTGCGGCCTCCCGGCAGCGGGTTAAACAGTCGCAGTTCCATGTTCTTCTCAAATGCCAGTTTGAGCACCTGGGCATTTTTGCCGGAGGTGTTGAAGTCGTCCAACAGGATACGGATGCGGACACCTCGGGCGGCGGCCTCGCGCAATGCGTCAAACAGGCGATCGGTGGTTTTGTCAGCAAAGATGGCGTAGTACTGAATGTCCAGGGTCTTTTCAGCAGCCTTAATGAGGGCCATGCGGCTGGTAAAAGCCAGCTCGGCACTACCAATCAACGCAAAACCCGAGTCATTTCGCGTGCCCGCTTTTTTTGCACGGTCAGCGATGACGCTGCCGAGGCGGGTTTGCGCGGGGTTGGCCAGAGCGGTGGAGACGGGCCTGTCGACCTGGTCGGGCAAGGAAGCGCATGCCGACTGCCAAAACACCGATATCAGGAAAAGCCAGCGTACCCAAGGGCTGACAGACCGGCAGCGCATCGCTGCGTGAGGCAGATCAAATGGGCGAAATTGTTTGAGCAATGCGGGGAAGGTGGCGGTAGCAGGCATGGGAGGGATGGTACAGGGACTATGGCTTCAGCCCTTCATTTAAGCCAATAGTGAGCCTATGTGCGCTACCGCACATAGCAAAAACCCTTCGCTATGTACGCTACGCCCTTGTGCACCCCTCTGCATTCGTGCTAGGTGCTCTTGTTAATTGATTGATGCAGGTTCGCTGAGCCATGTCCATGTTCAGGTAGGTATGCGCTATTTTGAAAATGAAACATGCCTGACTCAGACAACACGCAGCCACAACTCTACGTTGTAGGCAGCCCGGACGGCACGGACGATGCCCAGCACCAAGAGGTGTTGCTGAAAGCGGGGGCGTTGCAAAGCGCCATTTTCAATAGCGCCAATTTTTCCAGCATAGCCACCGACGCCAAGGGCGTGATCCAGATTTTCAACGTGGGCGCCGAGCGGATGCTGGGCTATACCGCTGCCGAAGTGATGAACACGATCACACCCGCCGACATTTCCGATCCGCAGGAAGTGATTGAACGGGCTCAGGCGCTGAGCGTGGAGCTGGATACGACTATTACGCCCGGCTTTGAGGCCCTGGTTTTCAAGGCCGCCCGTGGAATAGAAGACATTTACGAGCTAACCTATATCCGCAAAGACGGCAGCCGTTTCCCGGCGGTCGTATCTGTGACGGCCCTGCGGGATGCACAAAACGTCATCATCGGCTACCTGCTGATTGGCACCGACAACACGGCACGCAAGCAGGCGGAAGAAGCGCTGTTGAAGGCGGGCGCCTTGCAGAACGCGATTTTCAACAGTGCCAATTTTTCCAGCATAGCCACCGACGCCAAGGGCGTGATCCAGATTTTCAATGTGGGGGCCGAGCGCATGCTGGGCTACACCGCCGCCGATGTGGTTAACAAGATCACACCCGCCGATATCTCCGATCCGCAGGAAGTAATCGAACGCGCCCAGACCTTGAGCCTGGAACTGGACACCCACATCCTGCCGGGCTTTGAAGCGCTGGTGTTCAAGGCCTCTCGCGGAATTGAAGACATTTATGAGTTGACCTACATCCGCAAGGACGGCACCCGCCTTCCCGCCGTGGTATCGGTCACCGCGTTGCGAGATGCGCAGAACATCATCATTGGCTACCTGTTGATCGGCACCGACAACACCGCGCGCCAGCAGGTAGAAGACGAACGCAAAAAGCTGGACCAGCGCCTGCGCGACCAGCAGTTTTACACGCGGTCGTTGATTGAATCCCACATTGATGCGCTGATCACCACGGACCCGGCCGGCGTGATCTCGGATGTGAACAAACAGATGGAGGCCTTGACAGGCTGCACGCGCGATGAATTGATAGGCGCACCATTCAAGAGTTTTTTTACCGACCCCCAGCGGGCCGAGGTCGGCATCAAACGGGTGCTAAAGGAAAACAAAGTCGCCAACTACGAGCTGACCGCGCGGGCACGGGATGGCAAGGAGACCGTCGTTTCGTACAACGCTACGACAGTCTATGACCGAGACCGCAATCTGCAAGGCGTGTTCGTCGCCGCACGCGATGTAACCGAGCGCAAGCTGCTGGATCAGGCGCTGCAGCAGAACAACATCGAGCTGGTGATGGCCAAATCGGTCGCAGAAAAAGCCAACCTGGCCAAGTCAGATTTTTTGTCCAGCATGAGCCACGAGCTGCGCACGCCGCTCAACGCGATTTTGGGCTTTGCCCAGCTGATTGAATCGGGCGATCCGGCGCCAACGTTATTGCAAAAACGCAGCACCGACCAGATTCTGCAGGCGGGGTGGTATTTGCTGGAGTTAATTAACGAGATTCTGGACCTGGCACTGATCGAGTCCGGCAAGCTGATGTTGTTGCCAGAGCCTGTATCGCTGGCCGAGGTTATGGCCGAGTGTGAAACCATGGTTGAATCCCAGGCCAAGAAGCGGGGTATTGCAGTGCACTTTCCGGCGTTTGACGTGCAGTATCACGTCAAGGCGGACCGCACGCGGGTCAAGCAGGTATTGATCAACCTGCTGTCCAACGCCATCAAATACAACCGAACAGATGGCACGGTGGCGGTGTCCTTGGTTATGAACACGCCCGGCCGTCTGCGCATAGCCGTCACCGATACGGGTGAAGGGCTCACGCCTGAAAAAATTGCACAACTTTTCCAACCCTTTAACCGTTTGGGCCAGGAGGCAACCGCGGAAGAGGGCACTGGTATAGGCCTAGTGGTGTGCAAACGCTTGGTAGAGCTGATGGGGGGAACCATTGGTGTGGAGAGTACCGTGGGCAAGGGCAGTTCGTTCTGGATAGACCTTGAGCTGACCGACGAGCATCAAGCTGCGAACAGGATTGAGTCCGCAGCCGTGGCCCCTGTGCATGTAGTTGCCGGAGCCCGCATCCACACGGTGCTCTATGTTGAAGACAATGCGGCCAACCTGATGCTGGTAGAAGCGTTGATTGGCCGACGCGCGGATATGCGCTTGCTGACTGCAAAAAACGGCTTGAGTGGGATCGAGATCGCGCGATCTGCTCGGCCCGATGTCATTTTGATGGACATCAATTTACCCGGCATGAGCGGCAGCAAGGCACTTGCCATTTTGGCCGTCGACCCTATCACTGCACACATTCCAGTGATCGCCATCAGCGCCAATGCCATGCCAAGCGATATTGCCAAAGGTCTGGCGGCTGGGTTTTTCCGCTATCTAACCAAGCCTATTCGCGTTGATCAATTCATGGAAACGCTGGACGAGGTTTTAGCTCTGCGCGCTGACAACGCTGAGCAGCACGGTTAGAGCTGCCTGTTGACCGAATGTGCCCCACCGGTTCTGGGCTTGCTATATAAACAGAAGCAGCTGAGGTCCATCCGACGAGGGCTAGGCGGCATTTTGTCAATGGTTTTTGGTGCGCTGCGGGCGTTAATTACACTTGTGGATATTCAGCTCCATCGGATTACGATCCCACATGTATGACTACCAGCCCCACGCTCTTTGATCCCGGTCGGCACGAAGCCCTGCACCCTGTTGCATGGGATGCGGAGGCTGTCCATACGGAGATTCAACGCATCGTCGCGGATGCCGAGAACCGATTCGACCCTGAGCGCCTCTGGCCGGCACATCCCCGCGATCGCACGCCGACAGAAGAAGCATCCGTCGGACTAACCCCTCTTTACCACGGTGCCTGCGGCGTTATTTGGGCCTTGCACTACCTGCGTGACCAGAGTGGCACGACGCTTCAAAGAGACTACTTGCCTTTTTTGGACGCCGCCCGTTCCCACAACCAGACCTGGTTGGGCGAAGTTTCTGACCAAGCTGCGCCGTCATACATGATGGGCGATACGCCATTCTTGCTGATGCAATGGGCGCAAGCCGCCGATACTGGTCCGCTGGGGGAAAGGCTGGCACAACTGATTTCCGGCAACATGGACCACCCCTTTCGCGAACTGATGTGGGGGTCACCCGGCAGTTTGCTCGCTGCCTTGTTTATGCATGGCCGCACCGGCCAGCCGCGCTGGGCGGACCTGTTTGTGCAGACGGCTGCCAAGTTGTGGTCGCAGTTGCTGTGG
>JBBQBG010000170.1:0-8414 GCA_038317285.1 Burkholderiales bacterium
TGACGTCCAGGATGACATCGCCTATTTTTTTTGTCATGCGGCCGCCTTCACTGGGGCAAAGGTCTTGGTGTCGTCGATGCGCAGAGTGGCGCTGACTTTGCCCGTGCGACCGTCTTCAAACTTGACCTGGGTTTCAATGAACTGCGACGTCTTGCCGCCATACAGAGCGTCAATCAACACGTCGTAACGCTCGGCAATAAAGCCGCGCCGGACCTTGTTGGTGCGGGTGAGCTCACCGTCGTCGGCGTCCAGTTCTTTGTGCAAGATCAGGAAACGGCTGACCTGGCTACCGGCCAGCAGCGTGTCCACGCTCAGGTCGGCATTGACCTTCTCCACGCATTCCTTGATCAACTGGTAGACCTCGGGCTTTTGCGCCAGGTCGGTATAGCCCGCATACGGCAGGTTGCGCCGCTCGGCCCAATTGCCCACCGCGTCGAAGTCGATGTTGATCATCACGCACACCTTCTCGCGGCCATCACCATAGGCCACGACCTCCTTGATGTGCTGAAAGAACTTGAGCTTGTTCTCTACATACTTGGGCGCGAACATCGCTCCGTCATTGGCACCGCCCTTGATGCGCCCCACGTCTTTGACACGGTCGATGATCTTCAAGTGGCCGTTGGCGTCGATGAAGCCGGCATCGCTGGTGTGGTACCAGCCGTCAGCGGTTAACACCTCGGCCGTCGCGGCGGGGTTCTTGTAATAGCCCGTGAACAGTCCGGGCGATTTGACCAGAATCTCGCCGTTGTCTTGCACCTTGATTTCTACGCCGTCGCAGGGCACACCCACGGTGTCGGCGCGGGCCTCATGGTCCGACTGCAGGCAGACGAATACGACAGTCTCAGTGGAGCCATACAACTGCTTAAGGTTGATGCCGATCGAACGGAAGAAGCTGAACAAATCTGGCCCGATGGCCTCGCCCGCCGTGTAGGCCACGCGCACGCGGCTAAGGCCCAGGGTGTTGCGCAAGGGGCCATACACAAAGATACCGCCCAGCGCATATAGCAAGCGGTCCATTGCCGATACGGCCTTGCCGTCCATCAGCTTGGGGCCCACGCGTTTGGCCACGCCCATGAAGTAATGGAACATATTGCGTTTGATGGCGCCCGCATCTTCCATGCGGATCATTACGCTGGTCAACAGGCCTTCAAATACCCGCGGCGGCGCGAAGTAGTAGGTCGGCCCAATCTCCTTCAAATCGATAGTGACCGTGGCCGCCGACTCCGGGCAATTGACCACGTAACCGCAGGCCAGCCACTGCGCATAGGAGAATATGTTTTGCCCAATCCAGGCCGGTGGCAGATAGGCCAACACTTCTTCGGAGCCGGTCAGTTTGTCAAACTCGGCTCCCACACGGGCACGGTCTAGTAGCGAATTATGGGTGTGGACCACACCCTTGGGGTGACCTGTGGTGCCAGATGTGAAGAACATCGCGCCCACATCGCCGGGCGTAGCGACGTTGGCCTCGGCGGCGTAGAAGTCAGGGTGCAGCGCGTTGAACGCCTTGCCGGAACCCAGCAACTCGTCCAGCGACGCCAAGCACGGCTCGTCATATTTGCGCAGGCCACGCGGGTCGTCAAAGTAGATGCGCTCCAACAGCGGGCAGCTCTCGCGCACCTCCATCAGCTTGTCGACCTGCTCCTGGTCTTCGGCAAAGGCAAAGCGCACCTCGGCGTTGTTGATCGGGTAGACGCACTCGGCGGCGGCGGCATCCTGGTACAACGGCACCGGGATAGCGCCCAGGGATTGCACCGCCAACATCGTGGCATACAGGCGCGGCCGGTTGGCCCCGACCACCACCATGTGCTCACCCCGACGCAGACCGGCCTGGTGCAGACCGGCGGCCAGGTCTTGAACCATGGACAGCAGTTGCGACCATGTCAGCGCTTGCCAGATGCCGTACTCCTTTTCACGCATGGCGGGCGCATCGGGGCGCTCGCTAGCGTGCTTTTGAAGAAGCCTTGGAAAAGTCGTTTGCATTCCGAATCCTTGTCACCAACAGGTCTGTGTATGGGCCGAATAGTAGTCCGGCATTTGACGTCAAGTTGTCGTTTGGACGACAATCTCTGCAAATCTCAGTAGGTGTTTTCCCTTCACTTATCGCCAACTTACAAGGCCCTGCATGTCCAACGATGCCTCCCTTTTTCAGCGCCGGCGTGCACTGACGTCAACAGAGCTAGACGCCATTCCCTGGATCCATTTGCTGTCTGCGCAAGAGCGACAGCGGGCCACGGAAGACCTCAAGATTGCCGACGCCGATCCTGGCGAATACATCTGCCGCATTGGGCGCCCTGTGACCTATTGGTTTGGGGTTGTGGACGGCTTGCTGAAGATGAGCAGTGATAACGCCGAGGGCCAGACCATGACCTTCACCGGTGTGCCGCCCGGCGGCTGGTTTGGCGAAGGCACGGCCATGAAGCGCGAGACCTACCGCTACAACATCCAGCCCCTGCGCAAGAGCCGCGTCGCTGGCCTGCATGTGGACACCTTTCACTGGTTGCTGGATCACTCCATCGGCTTCAACCGATTTGTCATGAACCAGTTGAACGAGCGTTTGGGCCAGTTCATCGCTGCCCGCGAGATCGACCGCATGACCAACCCCGATATCCGCGTGGCCCGCAGCCTGGCGTCGCTATTCAATGCCACCCTTTACCCGGGCGTGGGCGAGGTACTGCGCATCACGCAGCAAGAGCTGGCCTACCTGGTGGGTTTGTCACGCCAGCGGGTAAACGAGGCGCTGACTGCGCTGGCGGCACACGGTGCGATCAAGGTGGAATATGGGGGGTTGCGGGTGATGGATTTGCAGGCGCTGCGCAGCCAGGTGAGTTTTAGGTGAGGCGTACCGCCTCAATGTACTAGTCCGATCGGACTATTGGCGGACAGCCAATCGGCAGTTTCAGTCAGTAGCAGATTGCAAACGGCCCCCCGCACTATGAATATTAAAGAAAAAATTGCTGCCGCACTGGTGATCATCGGCGCCGCTTCGCCTAGCTTTGCGACCAGTAGTGTCTCGTTTCAAGACGTGGTGTTTAGCGCGCAAGCACTGGACAGCGACACATTGAGTTTCACCATCACGGGGGCCGACACCGCCAGCGGCAACTGGGCCGGTGTGCATTACCTCAAGGCATTTTCTTTCAAAGACATCGGAAGTATTGCTTCGGCCACGGTTGTCAGTGGTCCATCATTTGCATTGATGACTGAGAGCGGCAAGGAGCTCAGCGCCAATGGCTGCACGGGTGGTCAGTCTGGCGGCGCATGTTTTACATTTTCAACGCCTGCTGCGCTTACCCACTCAATGACCTGGAAGATTGATTTTGTTGCCGCTGCTGGCCGAACATTGAACTTTGATGCACCGCACCTCAAGGTTGAGTTCTTCAAGACACTGAGCGCCAAAAAATCATCTGGTGATTTGTTGTCTCAAAACATGTCGCCCATCGTTACGGCTGTGCCTGAGCCCGAAAGTTACGCAATGCTTCTGGCGGGGCTATGCATCGTGGGTGTCATCGCCCGCCGCCGCAAAAGTCGCACCCGCTGATCCATAAGGCTCGCTCGCACGCCGACAGCTTAGCGGGCATCTTCAGCCGCGAGTCGGCTGCCACGTCGGGTCTGGAATGCCGAGCCAGCGACCCAAAAAACAGCAAACGAAAGCGTTGCCGCGCCTGTTGAGAACCAAAACAAAGCCGGGCCGCCGAATCGATCCAAGACGACAGCGCCAACCAATGGTGCCACGAAAATCATGCCGCTCTGCCATGCCTGGACCACACCCGATACGCGTCCGATGGACGATGCGTAGTGCGACGACATGTAGACATTGAGCGCGATAGCAAACCGTGCACTGACCGTTCCGATGGCAAAAAACATCAACGGCAATACCAGCGCGGTGTAGGGGGTGTGCACCCACAGCACAACCCCGATCAAGCCAAACCCTGCGGACTGCCCCAGAGCGGGCACGATCACCTCGGATACCTTCCCTTTGAGCAGAGCAACCGCAGACCGTTTTGCGAGCCATAGCCCGGAAAGAATGTTGCCAGCACCCGAGCAACTGATCAGTACGCCCAGCAGTGATTTGTCCAAACCCTCTTGCTGCAATACCAATGGGAACAGGTTGTTGACCATGAAAACAGCAAAGGCATAGGTCGCCGCGACCCAGACCAGCGGCAGCAAGTTGGGTACAGCCGCAACTGCGCGGTCCTGCGGCACGCCGGGTTGATTCTGTACGGCCAGAGGTTTCAGGCGAATGAATGCAAACGCAATGAGCGATGCGGCTGAGAACGTTGCCGACATGAGCAGCGCGAAGGTCTCACTCGCCAGCGAACTGGAAACCGTTCCAATGGCAGGCGCGATAATTTTTGCCGTGCTATTGAGTACGTTCAGCATGGAGTAGAACTTGGTCCTTTCAGACGCTTCCACCGTACGCATGGCCATAACGTTAATGGCCGGCCCGGCCACGGTAGTGAATATGGAACGAACCCCCACCAAAGCCAAAAAGAGAGTGAAGTCGCTGCAAAACAGAATGCCTCCTGTGGCGACGACGCGCAACACAATGGACAACAGCAACAGGCGCTTGGGGTTGACCCTGTCGCAGAGCTTGCCAATAGTCGATGCAGCAAGAATTCCAGGCAACAAGCCAACCGCACTCACGAGTGCCATTTGGTACGCAGTGACGTGGAATTGGTAGGCTGCCAGCGTCAAAATAGCAAGGAAATCTATCCATGTGCCTAAGGCAGAAAGCCCATCTCCCACCAGAAGAAACAGAGCTGAATCTTGTTTGCGCGTGGTCATTGGGCGCGCTTTTTCGGTGGTTTGGATGGGGCAAAAAGGGCGGCTTGTCCTTCGGCGTGTTTTGCCGAAAAGATGCGCATGAAATCGCGCAAAACTTCCGAGGCCACCAGCCCTTGGGACTGGCAGGCCTGAACGAAAGCATCGCGTAGCTCCAGCTCGACACGGATCCGCAGTCCGGAATCTTTGTTGGACATACTCTCCCCTTTTTTCCAATTTGGATACACATATGTGTATCCACTTAAACAACACTATACCTTGGCCAGCGACCCCACGAAATCATCCAGGGGCCAAGAGGCACCCAGCCCTCGTAAAATGTGCGTAAGCAGCTACAAAAGAGATAGCAAATGACAGACGACTCCAAACCGCCCGCCCCCGCCTTCCGCCGCGCGCCCCCACCCGCCTCAGGCAAAGCCCCCGGCAACCGTGGCGCAGCCATTCCCGCCGGGCAAACCAACACGTCCGCCCACGGGGCGAACGGCACCATGCGGCTGAACAAGCGCATGGCTGAGCTAGGCTTGGCGTCGCGCCGCGAGGCCGATGACTGGATCGCCAAGGGCTGGGTCAAGGTCAATGGCAAGGTGGCCGAGATGGGCATGCAGGTGGCGCCCGATGCGCGGATTGAGGTGACCCAACAGGCCAAGGGCGCACAGGCCAATCAGGTGACGATTCTGCTGAACAAGCCCATCGGCATCGTCAGCGGCCAAGCGGAAGACGGGCACGAACCTGCCATCTCGCTGATCCAGCCGCAAAACCGCTGGGTCGACGACAACGCCCGCTTCTTCTTCCATGGCAGCCAGCTCAAAAGCCTGGTGCCTGCGGGCAGACTGGATATTGACTCCACCGGCCTCTTGGTGCTCACGCAAGACGGGCGCATAGCCCGCCAGTTGATTGGCGAAGACTCGGGCATGGAGAAGGAGTACCTGGTGCGCGTGGTCTACACCGGCGTGGCCAACCCGGCAGCGGCCAACTCGGCGGCCGCCACCTATGGCGCCCGTGCAGCGGCTCGTCCCGCCCCACCCACACAGCTAAGCCGCATTGATGATGACGACCCGGTCAGCACCGATGTGCAATCGGTGTTCCCACCCGAAAAGTTGCGCCTGCTGCGCCACGGCCTGCGCCTGGACGACCAGGCCTTGAAAACGGCCAAGGTGGAATGGCAAAACCCCGAGCAGCTGCGCTTTGTGCTGGTCGAGGGCAAGAAACGCCAGATCCGCCGCATGTGCGAGCTGGTGGGCCTGAAGGTGGTGGGCCTCAAGCGCGTACGTGTGGGCAAGGTCATGCTGGGGCATTTGCCGGTGGGGCAATGGCGCTACCTGGCACCGCACGAATCGTTCTAAAGCCCAGCGGTTTGGACTTGCGGGGGATGTAGGATGCCCTCCTATGCCCCAAAAATCCACCAAACCTGCTGCATCGCCTCTCAAACACCTGCGAGCGTCTGACCTGCGCGCCGTAGCGCAGTTGGCCACCGAGGCCACGCACGGGGTAGCCACCATGGCTGAGGGCGTGCACCGCGCGGTGTTGGGCACCATGGGCCTGAACGGCGGCAAGGCCCAGCCGCAGGCCGGCGGTATCACCGGTTTTGTCTACCGCACCGTGCATGGCGTGACAGAGCTGGTAGGCAAGAGTTTGCAAATGGCCTTCACCAAGTTAGAGCCCGCGCTGGCCGACCTGGTCGATGCACCGCCCGACACGCCCACGCGCGAGGCCGTGCTGGCAGCGCTCAACGGCGTGATGGGCGACCAACTGGCATACAGCCACAATCCGCTGGCCACGCCCATGACGGCCCGCTACCAGGGCCGCGTGTTGAACCTGCATGCCATGCCGCCCATGCCGGGCGCCACTGGCAAAGTGCTGCTGTTGATCCACGGCTTGTGCATGAACGACCTGCAGTGGCAAGCGCCCGAACGCAAGGACGGCAAGCCCACATCCGACCACGGCGCTGTGCTGGCGGCAGAACTCGGCTACACCCCCGTCTACCTGCGCTACAACACCGGCTTGCATACGTCGCAAAACGGACGCGAGCTGGCCTCCATGCTGGAGCAGTTGCTGGCGCGCTGGCCGGTGCCGGTGGACGATTTCACGGTCTTGGTCCACAGCATGGGTGGCCTGTTGATCCGCAGCGCCCTGCAAACCTCGCAGCAAGCGGGGTTCCAGTGGCCACGGCTGTTGAAGAACATCGTGTTTCTGGGCACGCCCCACCATGGCGCCCCGCTGGAGCGCGCCGGCAATTGGGTCGACGTGGTGTTGGGTGCTACGCCCTTTAGCAAACCGTTTGCCAAGCTAGGGCAATTGCGCAGCAGTGGTATCACCGACCTGCGTTATGGCTTTGTGCAGGATTCGGATTGGCAGGGGCATGACCGTTTCACGCGCAAACCCGACAGCCGACAGCCGCTGCCATTGCCCCAAGGCGTGGCCTGCTACACCGTGGCGGCCACGACCGCCGCTAAACGCAGCCCGCTGGCCGATCGCGTCATTGGTGACGGCCTGGTGCCCTTGGCCAGCGGGTTGGGCCAGCACGAAGACCCGCAACACCAGTTGGACTTTGCGAAGGCCAACCAAGCCATCGTCTACCGCACCAGCCACATGGCACTGTTGAACAGCCCGGAAGTGACGCGCCTGGTGGTGCAGTGGTTGAAGTAATGACCCCCAGTTGCCCACGCTTATTTGTTACGCGGCCGCAGCAGACATGGGGTGGCCGTTCTGCTGCGTGTCCCCCGCCCGCTGTGCGGGCTCCTCCTTTACCTGCGCAGAACGGCCACCCCATGCCTGCTGCTCGAACTTTTGTTTGCAATGGCAAACGCGTCGAGATCACCACAGATCCGCACAAATCAAGCCGCGCAGTATCAGTCGGGTAGTGGGTTTTGCGCAGGTAAAGGAGGAGCGCGTAGCGCGGGGGACACGGAGCAAAACGCGCTACCCGGCTGATACTGCGCCCCCAACAGGTTTCAGGCACTTCGCCTCCACCTCTTGAAACCGACCCCATCGCCCATAATTGAGGGTTTCGCACGCGACGCACTGGGCGTCCAGCAGCACTTTTTGTTGTTATTGAAGCTCTACCGAAAGTTCTAATCCCCATGACCAAGCAAACCCTTTCCTTCCAGGCCGAAGTCGCGCAACTGCTGCATTTGGTGACGCATTCGCTGTACTCCAACAAGGAAATTTTCCTGCGCGAGTTGATTTCCAACGCGTCTGATGCCTGTGACAAGCTGCGTTTTGAGGCCATCTATGACGGCGGTTTGTACGAGAACGACCCCGAGCTCAAGGTGCGCGTGACCTTCGACAAGGACGCCAAGACTCTGACCATCACCGACAACGGCATCGGCATGAGCGCCCAAGAAGCCATTGACAACCTGGGCACCATTGCCAAGAGCGGCACCAAAGACTTCGTGTCCAAACTCAGCGGCGACCAGAAGACGGATTCGCAACTGATCGGCCAGTTTGGCGTGGGTTTCTATTCCGGCTTCATCGTCGCCGACAAGATCACGGTCGAGTCGCGTCGCGCCGGCATGAAGACGTCGGAGGGTGTGCGCTGGATCAGCGGCGGCGCGGGAGACTTTGAGGTCGAAACCATCGACCTGCCAGCCCGGGGAACGAGCGTGACGCTGCACCTGCGCGACGACGCGCTGGACTAT